>CAKRMO010000246.1 GCA_934364765.1 uncultured Bacteroidaceae bacterium
CGCCGGCACAGGTGCGCGGCGGTATTCATATATGCACGGCCCGTTCGTGTATGCGGCAAAAAAGCGCGTGATATAGAAAAAACTATGTCCTATGCAGGAAAAATTATATCAGACATAATTCAAACTACATCGGACATAATTTTTCCTCTTTATAGAAGCTTGAAAAACAATGACTTATATAGATTTTTCAAAAATGGATGTAAGTTGCTGCATTCCAAGGTGTTGCGTAAAAATTCGGGGATGCGGGAAAATCGAGGTGAAAGGCCGTCGCGTTCAGATGCCATGCCATATTTATTCATGCACGGCCGGTGGCGGATTTTGTGGGGAAGTTCTGCCGGCAGAAAGGGCGTTTATTGTTCACGGTTCTTTGCCCGCTCTTCCGAGAAAAACGAAAAGTTGACGCTTCCGTATGTGCGGTGGTCGAAAAACCACGGATGTGATGTGAAGTCGTTTTTCTTTCCGTGTTCAAGAACCATAATCCCGCCCGGCTTGAGCATCCCTGCGCCCATCACCATTTGCGGTATTTGGGCAAGCTCCTTGAGTTGGTATGGAGGGTCTGCGAAAATGATGTCATACTTTTGCGTGGTGCGCTTTATGAAGCGCAGCGCGTCCCCGCGAAGCAGGCGGCAGTTTTCCGCGCCGAGCTTTTTTATCACTCCGCTAATGTAGGCATAATGCTCGCGGTCAAGCTCCACCGACGTAACGCTTGCGCATTCGCGCGAAAGGAACTCGGCGGTTATGCTCCCCGTTCCCGCAAAGAGGTCGAGCACTTCCGCGCCCTCTATGTCGGTGTACCCGCGCAGCACGTTGAAAAGGTTTTCCTTTGCAAAGTCGGTTGTGGGGCGTGCCTTGAATGTGCGCGGAACTTCAAAGTGCCTCCCCTTGTATATGCCTGTTATAACTCTCATGGTGATTGTTTGTTGTCAGTATGGCTGCATGAGGAACGCCGCCATGTCGTATGGCACGTTTTCGGCATTGGCGAGCGGGCTTCGTCCGAAAGTCTTTTGGCTGTCCTCCTCCCTCACGTCGTTCACGAAATCGCGCAGCCTTTCTGCAAGGCTTCCGTCGGTTTTGTCAGGTTCTATTATGTTGAACTCGTCCTCGTCAACGTTCATTCCCAAAGTCTGCACGGCAAGCAGCACATAGTATGCCGCGTCCTCCACGCCCATGGTCGTGAAGCGGTTTCCGAGCTGCAGCCGCCCTGCGCGGAACACGAACATATCCATGAGGTTCTCGTGGCGGTAGGCGTAGAGCGTATTGCGCTTGGAGCCGCGTGCGGCCTCGGCAAAGCGGTTTGCCACGGCTGTGGTTGTTGACGAAAAATGCACAGACTGGAAATTGTCGTCTATCACGCGGCAGAAGGCGTCGCTTATGCCGTATATGAGGGCTGTGCCGATGTTTCCCGCCACGTCGTAGAACACACGGTCGTTTTCCGCATTGTGGAAGCAGGTGAGGTATATGCCTTCCGCCTCCTCCTCGTTGAAAAGCTCGATGGGCTTCAGCGTGTAGGGCACGTTGAGAAGAACCTCGGCGCGGGAGAAATTCTCCTGCGCCAAGGGTAGGGAGGCGAGCGCCTCCTTAAGGTTCACGTTGAGCGAAGCCGTGGGATTGACCTCATAGTTTTCCACAACCGGGGGCTTGCCTCCGAAAGGGTGGTAAACCGCAAAACTCAGCGTCTCCGAACTCACGCGGAGGTAGAGGCGCTGCATTTTGAAATTGTTTGTAGCCACGGCCTGCAATGTTATTTCTTAGAGTTGAAGAATGCGCTCACGCGGTCTTCGCTCAGCAGTGTCCAGAGCGACGCCACCGTCCATCCCGGGGCGAATATGTCGTTGTAGAAGCCCTTTCCGTTGCGTCCGTAGTCCCATGTTGTGTGCTGCACAACCTCCGGGTAATATCCAGCCTTGCCAACTCCGCAAAGGTCGCCGCTTGTGGGCATGAGCTGGAGCATTGAGGTGTGGATTACGTCTGCCATCTTGGCAAATCTCGGCTCGTCGGTGTTTGCGCTGAGCCACTTCAGTATTGTGGCGAACTCGAAAATGTAAACGTCAATGTGGTTGTTTTCCACCGAAACGTTGCCCCAGCCCCTCGACTTGAAGCCCAGGTCGTGGAGCATCTGGCCTTCGGCAAACGGAACGTCCCATGTGTAGTACCACGACACGCAGAAATACGCCGCCTTCTTGCATAGGTCGATGTAGTGCTGGCGCTCCTTGCCCTTGGTTACGAACGAAATGTAGTAGAGTGCGTCGCAGGCGTAGAACGATGCCTCCTTGTCCTCGCAGTTTGCGTCGAGCGTTGACGAGAAGTAGTCTGAGGTCGAGATTATGTTCTTTTCCAGATAGCCTATGGTCTTTCTCGCCGCCTCGAGGTAGGCTTTGTTCTTGAAATACTTGTATCCCATAGCGAGGGCGAGCGTTGCGCACGGCGTGCTGCCGCCCGAAGCGTCAACGTCCTGCGAGTTTGCGTTGAATTTGCGTGCGAAAGAGCCGTCGGCTTTCTGCATCCTGACGAAGTTGTCGAGCAGCGTCTTCATGCGGGCCTCCCACTTTGCGTGCTTGCGTCCGTGCTGCTTTTCGTATTGCAGGTAGTAGAATATCGCCATTGCGCCCTCGCTCTGGCGGCGTATGCTGAACACGTCCGGCTCGCCCTTTGCGCTTAGGTCAAGCCGCGCGCGGAAATACCCGGTGGGCGTGAAGCCGTTTTCAAGATATGAATCGATTATGCTGTTGCCTATCTCCACGAGGTCCTGGCGGTTGTTTTTCTCGCCGTATTCAAGCGAGTTGAAGGCGTTGAGCAGAGTGCGGCCTATGAAGCCCACCTCCGCCCACGGGCGCGAGTTGCAGGTTGCCACCACCATGTCTCCTGACG
>CAKRMO010000247.1 GCA_934364765.1 uncultured Bacteroidaceae bacterium
TGCCGCTTTCCGTCGCCACAAGAAATTCCTTTACACCGCTGCTTTTGGAGGGCTTCAGCAACGCGGCGGTTGAGCCAACATAGTCGGCAAGTTTCAGCACCGCCCCCTTGCATTCAGGGTGGGCGAGAATTTCCGCGTTGGGGTACTGCGATTTAAGAGCCACGATTTTCTCAACCGAAAAACGCTCATGCACATCGCACGCGCCGTTCCACAAAAGCATATTGCGCCCCGTTATGGAGTTGATGTAGTTGCCAAGATTGTAGTCAGGACCGAAAATAAGCTTTGCGTCTTTGGGGAAACTCTCAACTATCTCCTTGGCGTTGCCCGATGTAACCACCACATCGGTAAGGGCTTTCACCGCTGCGGAGGTGTTTACGTACGAAAGCACCTGATAGCCCGGATGCGCCTTCACGAACTCGGCGAACTTGTCGGCGGGGCAGCTTTCGGCGAGCGAGCAGTGGGAATTGAGGTCGGGCAGCAGGACAGTTTTGTCCGGACACAGAATCTTGTTGGTCTCGGCCATGAAGTTCACGCCGCACATCACGATAATCTTGGCGTCGGTCTTTGCAGCTTTCTGCGCAAGCGCCAGACTGTCGCCCACGAAGTCGGCAACGTCCTGAATGGCCCCTGTTGTGTAGAAGTGCGCCAGCACCACGGCGTTCTTCTCCTTGCACATTCTCCTTATCTCTTTGGCGAGGTCTGTTCCTGCGGGAATTGGCTCGTCGGCATATCCTTTCTCAATCCAGCTTTGTTTTGTCATATAAATTCTGTGGTATTGTCGTGCAACTTATATATTAGCTGCAATATTACTCATTATTTTCCAATCCAATGGAGTTTGTCCTGCCGAATATCCGTCTGAAATTCCGCACGGCAACGCTTTCAAGGTTTTCTCCGCGCAATGCCGACAGTATGCTGTACGTTTCGCACAGTGAAGTTGGCATTGCCGTGTCGGTTTCAAGGAAAATCCTGTTGTCAGGACAGGCTGCCACGCTGTCCGGGTTGGCTTTCGCCCCGAACGAAACGGAAAACCCCGCGTTGAGAAGCTGCGACATTGCGGCGGGCTTGCCGCGAAAGCCGTGCACAATCCACATCCCCTCTCCGGGCATTAGTCCTGAGTATTGCAGCAGCAGGTCTGCCGCGTGTACGCAATGTATGAGCATGGGCATTTTCTCTTTGCGGGAAATTGCGGCGAGTTCCGAAAAAACCTGTCTTTGCAGTTTAACGGAATGGTTTGACGTGCGGTCGAAACCGCATTCGCCAATGGCGGCGATATTCCCCGATTGCGCCAAAAGGGCTATGCGCGAAATTTCGCCGTGCAGGTCGGAGGGAATGTTGCAAGGGTGTATCCCCACGGAATAAACAATGCTGTTGCAAGCAGCCGGCACAGGGCGTGCGCCGCTTGCGTCAACCACTGAAATTGCGGCGTTTCCGTTGGGCGCATGGGTGTGAACGTCAATGTAAAAATGAGCTTCGCTTTTCATGGCACAGGGTCGTAGCCGCTCCCTCCCCAAGGGTGGCAGCGCAATATGCGCCTCACAGCAAGCCACAAGCCTTTTGTCGGACCGTGCTTGCGCAACGCCTCAACGGCATATTGCGAGCAGGTGGGTGTGAAACGGCACGAGGGAGGCGTGAGCGGGGATATGAATTTCTGGTAAAGGCGCACGGGGATGATGAGAACCGTTACAAGAACCGTGCGAATGGTTTGCGTAGCTTTCATGACCAACGGTTTTTCAGTCGGAAGCGTTTTCGGCGTTCTGGGGAAGGGTTTCCGCCATACGGTGGAGCAGGTTTTTTATCTTGCGCTCCACAAGCGCAGAGTCCTGCGGCTCGTCCGACAGCCAGATAAAAGCCACATTCAGCGAACGCCGTTCCCCTGCGGCGTTAAGCGAGTTCACCGCTCCGGTAATTATGGACTTGTTGGTGCGGTAAGCCTCGCGCATCTGGCGTTTTGCGCGGTTGCGGTCAACGGCGTGGTGAAAATGCCGCTTGCTGACGCTCATCAGCACCTTAACGTCAGAGGCGTTGAAAGCGGCAAGCCGGCAAACGGCGCGTATGGGGTATGCGGCGAAACTTTTGCTCCCGGGGGTGAAAAGTTCGTCGATTTCGCGTTTCAGCGTAAGCCGCTCATTCTTGCGGAAAGTGTTTCGCGTTGCAACCATTTGTGCAAAATTAGCGAAAACACGCGTAACGCTTGCAAGCAGCCCGCAAAAGTTGGCAGTTAATGCGGAATTTTTTATTTTTGCAATTTACGAACAGACTACGCATATATCGTTATGAAAATAAAAGTGATTAACCGTTCCCGCCATGAGCTTCCGCAATACGAAACCCCGCAAAGCGCAGGGCTTGACCTCCGTGCCAACGTTGACGCGCCTGTGGTGCTGAAGCCTTTGGAGCGCAAGCTCGTGCCTACGGGACTTTTCATAGAGCTGCCTGCGGGCTATGAGGCGCAGATACGCCCGCGCTCCGGGTTGGCGTTGAAGCACGGCATAAGCCTGCTCAACACCCCGGGGACAATCGATGCTGACTATCGCGGGGAGATAGGCGTTATAATGGTGAACCTTTCAAATGAGGAGTTTGCCGTGAACGACGGCGACAGAATAGCCCAAATGGTGGTGGCGCGGCATGAGCAGGTGGAATGGCAGCCGGTGGAAGTCCTTGCCGACAGCGAGCGCGGCGAAGGCGGATTTGGTCATACCGGGAAAAAGTAACGGCAATCATGCAAAAACAATGACAAGACGCTGGTCGGGCAAATACGCATTGTTGAAGGCTTTGATGGCAATAACGGTTGCTGCCGTTGTAGCCCCGCAGGCTTATGCCCAGAAAAAACGCGTAAGGAAAAGCGCGGCGGCAAAGGAGACCGTGGCG
>CAKRMO010000248.1 GCA_934364765.1 uncultured Bacteroidaceae bacterium
TGATTTCGGGAATACCCTCATAATAGTAAATCTTGTTGTCCTTGTCCATAAGTATCGTTACTGCCTCGGAAGCTTTCACCTGGTTACGCTGATCTTCTTTCATGTCCTCCTTGTTCGAAGGCATGTTGATCTCCATAGTCTGTGGCTTAATCATAGATGTACAGAGCATGAAGAAGCAGATCAGCAACATGTTCATGTCCACCATAGGCGTAAAGTCTATGCGGCAACTAAATTTTTTCTGCTTGCTGCTACCTAATTTTGCCATATCATCTACAATTATTCTTCGGTCTTCAAGGCCGTTATCAGGTTGTAACGGTTCTCCTTGATGTCCTGAAGAGAGTTCATCACTGTTTTAATCACTTTGTAAGGAGCCTTTGCATCAGCCTTGATTGCAATGCGCAAGTCGGGGTTCACGTCGCGTGCGCACAGTATCCAGTCCTTAAACTCGTTGTGCAGGCTGTCGCACGGAATGCCGGGGTTCTGCTCGCTCTTCAGGTAAGCGTTTTGCGTCTCGGTGTCCATGTTGAGGAAACTTTGAAGCTGGCCGAAGGGCATGCCGAATGCGGGAAGAAGTCCGAAGTCTTTCTTTTGCTTGGCATCGAAAGACACGCCGTATTTTTCCTGCATTTCGTCGAGAACCGACATCAGGTCGCCTTTCTTGTCCATTGAGAGGAATATCTTTCCGCTCTTCTCGACCAAGATGGTAACGATGTTTGATTCCGGTATTTTGATGTCCGATACTGAGCCCGGGGTGTTAACCTTTACGGGTTCGGGTTTGATGAAAGTGGAAGTCAACATAAAGAAGGTAAGCAGAAGGACAGTGACGTCGCTCATAGCAGTCATGTCTATGTAGACATCTTGTTTCTTTAATTTAAAACGTCCCATGATTTAACCTTTCTTGTTTGTTGATTAGTGAGTAGCCGAGAAAGTCTGTACGATTGTGAAGCCTACTTCGTCGAGGCTGAACGTAAGTTTGTCGATCTTGTTAGTGTAGTAGTTATAGCCCATGAGTGCGAAGGCTGCGGTTGCGATACCCGATGCGGTGTTCACAAGAGCCTCGGAAATACCTACGGAAAGCATGGCTGAGTCTGTGCCGCCCTCACCTGCAAGAGATGCGAACGAACGAATCATACCCATCACAGTTCCGAAAAGTCCGAAAAGAGTACCGAGGGTTGTGAGGGTTGCAAGAATAGGAAGGTTCTGCTGGAGCATGGGCATTTCCAATGCGGTGCTCTCTTCGAGTTCCTTCTGGATTGCGAGCACCTTCTGCTCCTTTGTCAGGACGGTGTTGGCTTCCATTTCCTTATACTTGCGGAGGGTTGCAGAAACCACGTTGGCAACGGAACCTCTCTGCTGGTCGCAAAGTTTCTGCGCCTTGTCAAGGTCGTTTGCCGAGAGAGCAGCCTTGATGCCTGCAACGAACTTCACGAGGCTTGTCTTGCCGAAAGCGGTGCGAAGAGCGAAATAGCGTTCAATAATGAGCGCAAAGTCGGTGAGAAGGCAGGTGAGGATGATAGGCACCATGAAACCACCCTTGTACATCGTACCGAGGAGGTTGCCCTGAATAGGCTGGTTTGCGGGGTCGCCGCCCTGGAAGTTGCCCGAAGCACCGAGAACGAACTTGTAGAAGCAGAATGCTATGACAAAGCAAACTACCATTACAACCCACGCGGCCTTCACGCCTTTGAAACCTGCGCTTTTTGTTGCCTTAGGCTTTGGAGAAGCCTTTGGAGACTTAACTGTTGTTTCCATCTTTAATGATTTTGTTTTACGATTAATGTTTGATTTTTAAGTTATTGATTAAATTCATGCTTTAGGTATGCCATTATATAGCACGAACAAAATTACTCTTTTATTCTATAACCGCAAAAAATAAGCGGGAATTTTGCGCTTTTTTTTGCTTGTATGTAAAAAAACACGCCACATTGAACAAGAGCGGCAAACAAAACATATCGCGACGTGCCTCTGCATTTGCGCGTGCAGCCCCCGGAAGATGCGCTTGCATTGTTCGCATTGCATTTTCGCCGCGTCAGCCGCCGGGCGGACAGACTTTTTTGCCGTCGCCGGGCAAGATTGCCCCTTTTCCGTTAACGGTGTCAATAATTTCCGTAACTTTGTGGTTGAATTGACAATTGGAAAATAAAACGCAAAATGGAAAATATCGATTGGGGGAATTTGAAATTCGGCTACATCCCCACAAACTATAATGTGCGCTGCTGCTACCGCAACGGCAAATGGGGCGAAATAGAAGTGTCGTCAGACACGACGCTCAACATACACATGGCGGCAACCTGCCTGCACTACGGGCAGGAGGCTTTCGAAGGACTCAAGGCTCACGGCTGCAAGGACGGCAAGGTGAGGATATTCCGCATGAGGGCTAACGCCGAGCGCCTGCAGAGCACCTGTCGCGGGATTATGATGCCCGAACTGCCCACAGACCTGTTCGAGAAGATGGTTGTGAAGGTGGTGGAGCTTAACCGCGAGTTCGTGCCGCCATACGGCCATGACGCCTCATTATATATAAGGCCGCTGCTCATCGGCACGAGCGCACAGGTGGGCGTACACCCCGCAAGCGAGTATATGTTCCTCATTTTCGTAACCCCCGTAGGCCCTTACTTCAAGGGCGGGTTCGCAAGCTCCAACTACGTCATAATACGCGACTTCGACCGCGCCGCACCGCTCGGCACGGGACGCTACAAGGTTGGCGGCAACTATGCGGCAAGCCTTGTGGCAAACAACATCGCCCACGAAAAGGGATATTCGTGCGAGTTCTATCTCGACGCAAAGGAAAAGAAATACATGGACGAGTGCGGCGCGGCAAATTTCTTCGGAATAAAGA
>CAKRMO010000249.1 GCA_934364765.1 uncultured Bacteroidaceae bacterium
AAGTCTTGAAATATTGTCGCTGTTGGCGGCTTGCATGATGGTTTTCTCATGCAACCGCTCCACGATAATGCACTCATATCGCAATGTCCCGGTTGAGGGCTGGGATCAGAGCGATGCGCTTTTGTATCCGCTGGACACGGTTCGGGAGGGCGGTGTCTTTAATGTGGACGTGGGGGTGCGCACCACCAACGATTACCCTTACCAAAAGCTTTGGCTTGCCGTCGTTGCCGAATTGTCAAATCCCGACACGGTTTTCGCAGATACCGTGGCTTGCGTTTTTGCCGACAAGAACGGGGTGCGGAGCGGGAACGGCACGAATTTGTACCAATATGATTTCAACCTTGGCAGCGTGGAACTTAAAAAGGGTCAGACGGGGAAGTTTGTGGTGCACCATATAATGCGCCGGGAAATCATTCCGGGGGTGTCGAACATAGGTTTGCGCCTTTCAAAATAGTCCGGATTTTTGCCATGAAGAACTTGGAACGGTGTGTTTGCGGCGTGCTTCTGTTGTTTGCCTTGGCGGGCTGCAGCAAGTTTGAATACCACCCTTACGACGGGCGGATAAACGGAAGCACAAACCTCAACAAAAAGAACATAACCAAGATTGAGAAACAGTGTGCAGACCGCGACACGGTTTGCTTTGCAGTAATCAGCGACACTCAACGCCGCTATGACGACACCCGCAAACTTGTGAGGGACATAAATTCGCGCAAGGAGGTGGATTTCACAATAAATCTCGGCGACCTTACGGATTTTGGCGAGACAAAAGAATTTGTTTGGATGCGCGACGTGCTTGGCAAACTTGACAAGCCGTGCGTGTGCCTCATTGGCAATCACGACTGCCTCGGAACGGGGGAAAAAGTTTACAAGGCCGTTTACGGCGAGGAGAACTTTGCGTTTACGGCGGGTTTTGTGCGTTTTGTGTGCATTAACACCAACAGCCGCGAGTACGACCACACTACGGCGGTGCCTGATTTCGGTTTCATAAAAAACGAGACGGACTCTTTTCCCAAGGAGGCTGAATGCACGGTTGTCGCCATGCACGCCCCGCCGGGCTCGGAGCAGTTTGACAATAACATAAGCTGGCTTTTTGAGAACGAAATCAAGAAGTTTCCGAATTTGCTTTTCTGCCTTCACGGCCATACCCACCATACTGCTGCCAGCGACATTTTCGGCGATGGCACGGTTTATTACGGTTGCGCCAATGCCATGAAGCGCACCTATCTTGTCTTCAAAATATACAGGGGAGGGTATTCGCGCGATGTGGTTGAACTGTAGGAAAATTGCGCTGTCGCTTGTGCTTGCCGCTGCCGTAAGTGCCGGGGCGGTTTTGCCGCAGGAGGGCTTGGGTGCAGGCTTTACGGGGGACACCGCAAAGGCTGTGCGCTATGAAAGGCGTGCGGAGAAATTCATGTCCTTTTGGCATTCCCTTACGCCAAGGCGTGTGGTGGCCCAGTATGCAGGAGGCATCGGGCTGTTCTCGGCGGGATTGGGCTGGATGTACGGGAAAAACCATTCGTGGGAGACTGATTTCATGCTCGGATATGTGCCTCCTTATACCACCGGCAGGGGGAAAACTCACCATTACGGCCCGCGAAACTTACGTTCCCTTTGATTTTCGGATGTATGGCGACATAAATTATCAGCCCCTCGCAGTGGCAATATACGTAAACACCATTACGGGACACGAATTTTGGATGAGCGAGCCTGTGAGATACCCCCGCAAATACTACGGCTTCTCATCGGGAGTGCGTGCCGGGCTTTCCTTGGGGCAGCGTGTAAGGCTGCAAATTCCGGCTGCAAGGCGCAAAAGGTTTCGCGAAATGCTTTTTTATTACGACTTCAACACGTGCGACCTTGACATAGCCTCGTTTTCCACAAACAGGCACATATCCCTTTGGGACATAGTGAACATTTCGCTCGGAGTAAAATGCACCGTTTTCTGACGCACCGTTTCGCCTCTGTGCAAAACAACACAGGGACGGACTTTGCGTCCGTCCTGAATATGCGCGTGTTCCGCCTGCAATTAAAGGTGATGGCTTATTTTACTTCCTCGCCGTCTTTGTCGCTGTGGCTGTCTGAGGAAATTTTGTTGCCGGTATTTTCGTCATCCTCGTTCATGCCTTTCTTGAAGCTGCGTATTCCCTTGCCCACGCCTTTCATGAGTTCGGGTATCTTCCTGCCGCCGAAAAGCAGCAGCACAACAAGGGCTATTATAAGGATTTCGGGCGTTCCGAGACCGCCGATGAGCATTGACTGTATCATTATGTTTCGTTATATTCTTGATTTCAGATACAAACTTAGCCAAAATAAACCACACATCGCGGTTTTTCGCCTTAAAAAACATTTGCCGGGGGCTAAAAGTCCCAATCGTCCTTTTCCGCCCGCTGGTTTTGCGGCCAGTTTATGAGATAAAGCTTTTCCGTGGTGCGGGTGAAAGCCGTGTAGAGCCAGCGCAGGTAGTTTGAGGAAAGCATATCGGGCGGCGTGAACCCCTGGTCGAGGAACACGCGGCTCCATTGCCCGCCCTGCGCCTTGTGGCAGGTTACGGCGTAGGCGTATTTTATTTGCATGGCGTTGTAGTGGGGGTCTTCGCGCAGGTGTTTCAGTTTTGTGCGCCTTGTGCGGAAGTTGGCGTATTTTTCGAGCACGGCGTTGTAGAGCCTCAACGATTCCTCACGCGTCAGCGCGGGCGATTCGCTTGTCAGGGTGTCGAGCAACAGGCGTGTGTCCAGCTCCATGCCGTTGTAGTCGGGAAAGCGCAGCGTGGCGTTGGCAAAATGGAAGCCCCCCATTTCGTGGAAGTTTGACAGGCTCTCGAC
>CAKRMO010000250.1 GCA_934364765.1 uncultured Bacteroidaceae bacterium
GGATATGGAGACAGAAAAACTTACTTACGCCGAAGCGATGGACGAGCTCGAAAGCATCGTGGACCACGTGGAGCAGAACGAAATGGACATAGACGGCCTTGCCGAGCGTCTGAAACGGGCGCAGAAGCTTGTGAAATTCTGCCGCGAGCGCCTGCTTAAAACCGAAGAGGAAGTGAAAAGCATCCTTTCGTCAGACGAGCTGAAAGCCCCCGCAGACAATTCCGCCCGCGAGCCGCAAGACACGGCCTTCCCCTTTTAACGCGGCGGATTTGCGGAGATTTGAAAAAACCGCTAACTTTGCGCGATAAAATAGCAACCGTACAACCAACGATTCATTATGAACAGGAAAAAAATCATCATTCCCGCAGTTGTCGTGGTGCTGCTTCTGCTCGGCGGCCTGGGATACACGCTTTTCAACCTTCAGCAGCAGAAAAAGGCCAACGCCGACCTGCAGCAGCTTGCCACGCTCGACAAAAAGGAGATGGAGAACGAGTACTCGCAGTTTGCCTTGCAGTATGACGAGCTTAAGCGCTCCATAAAAAACGACTCGCTCATGCAGCAGCTCACAAAGGAGCAGCAGCGCACGCAAAGCCTTCTTGCGGAGCTGAAGCAGGTAAAGAGCGACGACGCGAGGGAGATAACCCGCCTCAAAAAGGAGCTCGCCACGGTGCGAGCCGTTTTGAGAAGCTACATACTGCAAGTTGACTCGCTGCAGCGCATGAACACCGCGCTCGCATCCGAGAACGAGCAGGTGAAGGCGCAATACAACGAGGCCACGGCAAGAATTTCAAACCTCAACACCGAGAAAGCCAACCTTTCAGAGAAAGTGGCCATCGCCTCGCAGCTTGACGCGACGGGAATATCGGTGCAGGCGCAAAACAAGCGCAACAACAGCGCGAAGAAGGTTAAGGACGTGCGCCGCTTCGTGGTTCATTTCACAATCACGAAGAACATCACCGCCTCAACGGGCAACCGCAACGTTTACGTGCGCCTTCTGCAACCCACGAACTCGGTTGTGAACCCCTCCGGCTCGTTCAGCTACGAAAACAGAAGCCTTCAGTTTTCAGCGTCAAAGGTCATAGAATACACCGGCGAGGAGCAGGGCGTAACGCTATACATTCCCGTGGGCGAGACACTGAGCGCGGGAACATACCGCTGCGACATCTTCGCCGACAACCAGAACATCGGCACAGGCTCGGTGAGCATAAACAAGTAAGGCCGCGAAAGCAGCAAAAAAGAATGGCGCGGAAAATCCGTGCCATTCTTTTTTATCGTTCCGCCCCTGTCCTATCTCACTCCAACCGGCTTTGTGGGGGGCAGCTCGCTGTTGCGCCTTTCGGTGGCTGCAACTGTGTTCTCCGCAAGTGCGGCAAACGCCTTGCCCACCACGGACGTGCTGTCAACCGCCACAGGCGTGCCGCTGTCGCCGCTCTCGCAAACCGACTGCACTATGGGGATTTCGCCGAGCACAGGCACATTCATTTCTTCGGCAAGACGCTTAACGCCGCCATTGCCAAAAATGTAGTAGCGGTTTTCGGGCAGTTCGGCGGGCGTGAACCACGACATATTCTCCACCAAACCGAGTATCGGCACGTTCACCTGCTCGTTCTTGTACATGTCAATGCCTTTGCGGGCATCGGCAAGGGCAACCTGCTGGGGCGTGCTCACAATCACCGCGCCCGTAATGGGGACTGTCTGCAACAGCGTCAGGTGTATGTCGCTCGTTCCGGGAGGTGTGTCGAGTATGAAATAGTCAAGGTCGCCCCAGTCCGCCTCGAAAATCAACTGTTTCAAGGCGTTGCTCGCCATAGCCCCGCGCCAGAGCGTAGCCGTGTCGGGATTGACGAAAAAGCCGATCGAAAGCATTTTCACGTTGTATTTCTCGGCAGGAATAATAAGCTGTTTTCCGCCCACGTTCTCGCCGAGCGGCTGAAAACTTTCAAGCCCGAACATCTTGGGCATTGACGGCCCGAAGATGTCAGCGTCGAGCAGTCCCACGCGCCAGCCTTTCATGGCGAGCGAGACGGCAAGGTTTGCAGCCACGGTTGACTTGCCCACCCCGCCCTTGCCCGACGAAACGGCTATGATGTTCTTTATGTTCGGGAGTATCGGCTCCTGCTTCTTGGGCGCTTCGGCCTTCTTCACGGAAATCTCCACTTCGAGTTCCCTGCTCACGTAAGCCTTGACCGATGCTTCGGCCGAGCGCACCACCGACTTTATGAACGGGTCGGTCTCCTTGGGGAAGATTATCGAGAACGACACCTTGTTGCCGTCTATCCTTATGTTGTCCTCCACCATTCCGGCCTCCACGATGTTCTTGCCGGTTCCGGGATAGCGCACCTTCTCGAGTGCGTCCATTATAAGTTTTGGATATATAGCCATGCTTGTCTTTATTTTGAAGTTTCGAGTGATGAGCGTTTCTGGCGGTTATAGCTGCGATAGGAGTCAAGCGGGATTTCCACGTCGGGCTCGTGCAGCTCCCCCTCCTTAGGGAGCGCGAAACTGATGAACTTGATGTCTATCCCCCTGTCGCGCCACTGCTGCTCGTAGTATGTCTGCAAAGATGTCGCCTCTGCCGGCACGTCCGCACCGGCGGCATATATGTTGTCGCACACGCACAGCAGCGGCAGGTTGTTTTCAGAAACCACACACTTTGTATAGGTGAACAGGAAATTGCTGTCGGTCTTCACGTTAATCACACCGTTGTCCCTCATAATCCTGCGGTAACGGTTGAGGAAGTAAAAGAGATTGTGGATGAAGCAATCATCAAATCAGAAAAAGGAAGTGTTTCTCATATCATG
>CAKRMO010000251.1 GCA_934364765.1 uncultured Bacteroidaceae bacterium
CTATGCGCATGGCCCTAACGCCTGTGGCATTCCTTCCCATGGCACGGACAGTTTTCTCATTGAAGCGAATGGCGTGTCCTTCTTTGTCTGCAACAAGAATTTCTTCATCTCCCCTGGTGAGGCAAACGCTTATCACCTTGTCGTTTTCCTGGATGTTTATTGCATTGACGCCATTGGCTCGCGGGCGGGAGTACTCTTTCAGGCTGGTTTTTTTGATAAGGCCGTTTTGTGTGCAGAACACCACATAGTGTGTGTCGCAGAATTGTGAATCGGAAAGGTTCTTTATATGGAGGCAGGCATTCACGTTGTCATCTGCCGTCAGGTTGAGCATATTCTGTATGGCACGCCCTTTTGAGTTTTTCATGCCCTCAGGAATGTCGTACACCTTTAACCAGTAGCAACGCCCCTTTTGGGTGAAAAACAGCATTATGTTATGCATCGTTGCATGATACATATACTCTATAAAGTCTTTGTCGCGTGTGCTGCCTCCCCTGCTTCCCACGCCTCCGCGTCCTTGCGAGCGGTATTCGGCAAGGGGGGTGCGTTTGATGTAGCCCAGGTGGCTGAGCGTTATCACCATTTCGTCGTCTGCATAGAAATCTTCAGGGTTGAAGTCTTCGTTGTCATAAACAATTTCACTGCGGCGGTCGTCTCCGTATTTCTCCTTGACTTCGATGAGCTCGTCTTTGATAACTTGCCGGCAAACATTGTCATCATTGAGAATTTGGTTGTAGAACTCTATGCGCTTCTCCAGTTCAAGGTGTTCAGCGTGAAGTTGCTCTTGCATAAGTCCAGTGAGTTGGCGAAGGCGCATCTCCACAATGGCGCGTGCCTGAATTTCGTCAAGTTCAAAGCGTTCGCAAAGGTTTTCGATTGCTTTCTGCGGGGTGGGTGCAGACTTTATAATCCTTATGACTTCATCAATGTTGTCACTGGCGATTATCAAACCGTCAAGGATGTGTATGCGGTCAAGGGCTTTTTTCAACTCAAAGTTTGTGCGGCGTATGACAATGTCGTGGTGGTGGTTCACGAAATGCCTTATGCAATCTGTGAGGGAAAGGAGCTTTGGGCGACCGCCTACAAGGGCGATGCAGTTTACACTGAAGCTTGTTTGCAGTGCAGTGAGTTTGAAGAGTTTGTTAAGTATAATGTTGGCATTTGCATCGCGCTTTACGTCAACAACTATGCGCATGCCCTTGCGGTCGCTTTCGTCATTGACATTGCTAATGCCTGTAACTTTCCCTTCTTTTACAAGTTGGGCTATGTATATAATGAGCTCCTTTTTGTTTACTCCGTATGGAATTTCGCTGATGACAATCTTGTCATGCAGCTCTCCTGTTTCTATTTCCGCCCGTGCGCGCATCACCACACGTCCGCGCCCTGTTTCGTAAGCGCTTTTCACGCCGGACATTCCGTATATAAAGCCTCCGGTTGGAAAATCAGGGGCTTTTATATGTTTCATCAGTCCGTCAACGTCAATGTCGGGGTTGTCCATGTATGCAATGCAAGCGTCTATAACCTCTCTCAAATTGTGCGTGGGCACATTGGTGGCCATACCAACGGCAATGCCGCTTGCTCCGTTTACAAGGAAATTAGGAATACGTGTGGGCATCACGGAAGGCTCCAGCAGGGTGTCGTCGAAGTTGTTTGTCATATCAACCGTGTCTTTGTCGATATCCCTCATCATTGCTTCTCCCAACGAAGTCAGTCGCGCTTCGGTATAACGCATGGCGGCTGGGGAGTCGCCATCCACGCTGCCGAAGTTTCCATGGCCATCCACAAGTGTGTAGCGCATATTCCAATTTTGCGCCATGCGCACCAAAGCCCCGTAAACGGAGGAGTCTCCGTGGGGATGGTACTTACCAAGCACTTCGCCAACTATACGGACTGCTTTCTTATATGGTTTGTCGTGGGTATTGCCCAAACCCATCATGCCGAAAAGTATTCTACGGTGTACGGGCTTGAAACCGTCGCGTACATCGGGAAGGGCGCGGGCTACGATTACCGACATACTGTAGTCGATATACGAGCTCTTCATCTCTTCTTCGATGTTTACCTTGATAATTCTGTCTTCTAAATCTGCCATTATTGTTTAGTTGAAAATCGCGGCGTTTTCTGTGTGGCCGCAGTTTTGAAATTCAAAGTTACAATAAATTTGCAATATACTATTGTGCCAACGGCGTAAAAAAACAGGCGTAATCGCGTATAATGCCCATTTCTTTAATTCTGACGGTTTTTTATTGCGCAAGGCGTTGTTGCAAAACCGCATAAAAGAGTATTTTTGCAGGGTTATGATGAGCTTAGAATTAAAGGAATTGCTTGCCGGGGCGGCGAAAAAATATGAAACCGCAGATTTTATCGCAAGCGACCCTGTGCAGTTTCCCCACCGTTATGTTCGAAAACAGGACATGGAAATCGCCGGACTGACAACGGCGTTGATGAGCTTTGGAAACAGGAAGCAAATTATACAAAAAGCAGACAGGCTTTGTGCCATGATGGGCGGTTCTCCGTGGGAATATGTCATGGACAGAAAATTTGAAAAGGACTTTCCGCAAAATGACTCAAGCAGTTTTTACCGCATGATGAGCAAGTCTGTTTTCAGGGAGATTTATGAGAAGCTGTATGCCGCATATCGCGAGGCTGACAGTCTGGAAGATTACATAATGCGTTTTCATGGTAATGCTATGGAAAAGATGTGTGGGTTTCTTGGGGTGTCTTCGAAAAGTCCTCAAAAGAAAATCAATATGTTCCTGCGTTGGATGGTTCGCAAAGGTTCTCCTGTGGAC
>CAKRMO010000252.1 GCA_934364765.1 uncultured Bacteroidaceae bacterium
TCTCATCTTCGGTGATGAAATAATCGGCGTCCGTGTGGACAATAGGCGCGTTGGCTTGAAAGTCTATGGGTTCACTGTCAAGAGCGGCAAGCCGTTCCATGAGCCTGCCGATTTTGTGGTTATGGTAGCGTAAAGCATTTCTATCTTGTGCGTACCGCTCAGCCAGAGACGAAAGCGCCGCAAGATATGCTTCGCGCTGCTCCGCATCCGCAAGTTCCTGCGCAATACGGACGGTATCCTCCGGGAAGCCTCGCTTGAAAACCGTTTCCTCCAGCAAATGCCCGCCTTCTATATCCCTGTCCAGATACCATAGCCGCTCGGCAATTTCTTTTCGCTCGTTTTCGTTGACGCGCTGCAAATCGTCGGCGGACATATACCGCCCAAGCTCCAGCAGTTCACGGGTGCGCCTTGCGGCCTCCTCCCATGTAAGCAGGCGGCTGTTTTCGGAGCGGGCGCGCTTGCCCTGCGCTATGCGGACGCCATTTTCATCCCACCATGCGGCGATCTGCCCCTCGGCAGTGTGGATACCAAGCCCGCCTGTGTCATATTCCTCACGCAGAAATGCCGCCAGTTCCTCATCCGTATGGCCTGCCTGGACGTATGCGCAGATGCGGAGGTTTCCGTTTTCTTCGTTGCCCGCGCTGCAAAACACCTCGTCAATGGCCTGCTGGGATACGGACAAAAGCGAAAGCTGTCCGGATTGCGCCTCCCGGATATTGCCCATCTGCGCCTGTATGGTGGGAAGCGCAGGTTCGCCGCCTGCAATCTCGCTGTCAAAAAGCGTGACCTGTTCCGTTTGCACAAGCTCGCCCTGTTCAAGCAAATGCCCCGTAAACTCGTTGATAACGCTCCAATTAAAAAGTGACTCCGATGTGCGGGAGAGATATGAGCCTTCCCACATAAGCAAGCCGTTTTTCTGCCTTTTATAGCCAACACGGACGCCATCTACAAGCAGCTCTGTGTATGCGTCATCAAACGCCTCGCTCATATAATGGGAACGGACGTCGTAATCGGCATTTTGCCGGTAAAACGCCGCGATGTCAGCAGGAGCATGGCCTTTGGTGTAAAACGCCTTCTTCAAAGCGCCAAAAATAAGGTTTTCAGATAAAAAAGCGGGGAGCTTTGTGCTCTCCGCCTTTTCTGATTTTTCCTCCGTTAGCTGTATATCAAGTCGTTCAGTACCATTTCCTCTGCTCGGTTCTTGATGTTGTTCATCCTGCCCACCCAAGCCATCTGGTCGGCTGCTTTCAAGACTTCCGTCACGCCCTCGGCTTCCGCCATTTGCTGCATCGTCTGCTCCACCTGCGTCCGCGCGGTCTGGTCTATCTCCAAAAGGTGCGCTTGCAGCGTTCCGTTCAGCACCAGCCCCGCGTAAGTCCCTTTCCTGTGTTCCTTCAAAAACCTCTTGCGCAGCATCCCGTACTTGCCCAGCGGCTCCTTCGGCTGCTCTCCCAACGTCAGGTCGGGGATGAGGTAATTGGCCTCCTGTCTGTAAGTCAGTTCCATATCGCGCACTCCTTTCGATTTCTTTTTCAAGTTCATTGTCCAATACCGGCGCGGGATTTGCAAATGTGCCGCGCTCTTTTTCTATGAATTTTACCGTGCGTTCGATTTGCCTGAGCGCCATCTCTGAAATGTCGCTTACGGCGGCTCCAAGCTGGGCGGCGGTTTCAAGGGTGTCAAAAAGGGAGATCGCCAGCCAGTCATCCTCGGTGATATGGTCTGTGGACAGGCCAAGCCGTGAAAATATCACATACTCAACGCTGGTGGCGACCGCAATGTGCAAAAGCGCCTGCATGGTAATATCGTCGGTGTCGGCAAACTGGCTTCCATCGGCTACTGAAGCGAGAGCGGAAACATAGTCCCCTAAATTATCCTCCACCGCGTTTTCAATAATGCTGTGAAGCTGTCTGGCAAAGTCCTGCTCCGCTGCAATTTCGCCAAAGTGGTTTTGCAGTTCCTCAGAAACCTGCTCAGCATATTCCGCCCGGAATTGCCAAAGCTGTAAGGGGCGGCTGTACGGGGTTTCCCGCGTATCCGCCGCGTCGAACACATATTTGAGCCGTGGATATGCGCCGGTAGTGTCGATGAGCGCGATGCCCTTTGCGCCCGGTTTCACCCAACGATGATATACGCTTTTGTTCCATTGCTCTATCTTGGCGCAGGCGGTGGCGTCGGGCCGTTGGGCATAAATGAGAAGCTGCTCCTCGAAGGGGTATTTATAAAGCCGCGCCGCCGCCCGAAGAAACGCCTGCCATTCTTCGGGGCTGCTGACGATGCGCTGCCCGGTTTCCCGTGACAGCGCCGCAAGTGTCTGTATTCTGTTGGGCATGAGGGCCTCCTTTCTATCTTACCGGCTCATCCCGGCGCTTGTCCAACTGACACAGGTTGCCCGTTTCGTCATATTGGCGCGAGCGAGCATTCTCCGCCAAGTCCCGCACCTCGTCGTCAATGCGCTTCCTATAATCCTCATACGCCGCCGTTTTCTCGTTGAAATAGTGACCCCAAAAGAAATGCTCCGGGTCTGCCGCACGATATTGCCATGTCACATACGGGGATGGGGCTGTTTTGCTTTCGCCGACCGCAAAGCCCTGTTCGCCAACAGTAAAGCGGTCGATAATGGTATATCCCGCATTGATGGTTTTCATGTTCTTCCTCCCATATCAAGCAAGAGGGAAACGGGAGAAAAACGCCCGTTTCCCTTGGCTTTTTGTTACTCGTCCAGCTCGTCAAACTCGAACAAAGCAACATAGGTAATGTTGCTTTTGTTATAC
>CAKRMO010000253.1 GCA_934364765.1 uncultured Bacteroidaceae bacterium
ATGGATGGAAAACGCATGAATGAGGCAGCTTTATGGTTCTGATTTGAGCATAGCCCATTATATGTTGCGAACAACTGAACATATAATAGATGTCGCTCTTTTGGATAGTTCCATAATAACCATTGACGGAAGGGAAATGCGTGTACACAATAAAAAATAGTTGCGCGGCTTATTTGTTGTATAGCCGCGCAACTAAAGGAACGGTTAGGTTGCATAAGTGGCAAGCCGCCTAAAATCAGACAGCTTTATGCTTATATGGATAATTCGTCCAAAACCTTTATCAATGATTTGTCGATAGGCTTGCGTTTGCCGGCTGCGCTTTTCAGTGGCACATAGACAACCTCATCGTTTTTAACTCCGACCATTACATTGCGCTGGCCTTCCATAAGAGCGTCAATAGCTCCAACACCAACGCGTGAAGCAAGTATCCTGTCGCGTGCAGACGGTGAGCCTCCACGTTGCAAATGTCCGAGAATTGATACGCGCACGTCAAAGCCAGAATATTCTTTTCTAACTCGGTCGGCATAATACATGGCCCCATGTCCGTTGGGGTTCTCACTCACAATCACGATACAGCTGCGCTTGCTTTTGCGTATGCCACGCTGCATGAATGTAAGAAGTTGGTCGGTGTCAGTGGAATCTTCCGGGATTATCGCAGCTTCTGCTCCTGATGCAATGGCGCTGTTTTGGGCAAGAAATCCTGCATCGCGTCCCATTACCTCCACAAAGAATATGCGTTCGTGCGAATTTGCCGTGTCGCGTATTTTGTCAACGCATTGTGTGATTGTGTTAAGCGTGGTGTCGTAGCCTATTGTGGCGTCAGTGCCGTAAAGGTCGTTGTCAATTGTTCCGGGGAGACCGATGCACGGCACGTCATAGGCTTCTGCAAACTGTGCAGCCCCGCTGAGCGAACCGTTGCCGCCAATTATAACCAGAGCGTCAATGTGTTCTTTCTGCAAGGTCTCAAAGGACTTTTTGTGTCCCATTGGGGTGGGGAAATCTTTTGAGCGTGCAGTGCGGAGGATTGTTCCGCCCGTTTGTATGATGTTGCTTACATCCTCAGTGGTGAAGCGTTTCACCTCATCGTGGATAAGTCCTTCATATCCGCGATATATACCTTTTACATGAAAGCCGTTGAAGATTGCGCTTCGCGTAACGGCACGAATGGCTGCATTCATTCCGGGAGAGTCGCCCCCGGAAGTAAGAACTCCGATAGTTTTGATTTTTGCCATGATGATTATATAATTACAACAACTCTATTATCAGTGCAAGCGACAGTGCTCCTGCGGCTCCGGCTATCGCCACCCGGGGGGTGATTTTGCGCAAATACCAGCCAAATGACACATTTTCCATTCTCATCAGCATGATACCGCTTATTGAGCCTATTGTCAAGAGCAGCCCTCCTACGAGACAGGCGTAATTGAGCAAGGGCCAGTATGCGCCGTTGAACGCGAAGGAGTTGTAAACAAAGCCGCTGTCTTGTACGGAAGTGGCCATAAGTGTGCTGCTGATTATCACGGCCACACTGTCAAGCATGGTGGAAACCGCACCGCCTATTGCGCTTAGAATGTATGGGTTGCCCGTTTTTTCACAAATCCATTGCGTGAAACTGTCAACAACGCCGGTTTCAACACACACGCCGGCCATGAGGGTTAACCCTATGTAAAACAGTATTGCCTGTATGTTTTCGTATTGCACGGCGACAGGCGAGTGCCTGATGACCATTTTGCCGCTGTGCATCATCCTCAAATTGAAGATTTCATTCACCACCCATAAAAGTGAAAGCACGCAAAGCGCTCCGACATAGGGCGGCAAGGATGTTATATTGCGGAATGTGGGTATAAACCACAGTCCGCCTATGCCTACAAACACTAACAAAGCCCGCTGCCACGTAGCCAACGCCGCCTCTTCTTCCTGCAAAGGCGTTATGTATTCACGGGCGGACAGTTTTTCAGGGAGCATCCTTGACAGCAGCCATGTGCTAACGGTGGTCATAAGCAATGTTGGTATGGCCATTACAACAGAGTATGCCGACGGTGAGACAAAACCTTTAGTCCAAAGGGTGAGTCCGTTTACGTCTCCAATCACGGTAAGCGCCCCCCCGCAGCTTGCGGCAATTACGATTGCAGATCCGTAAACCATGCGTGGCTTGGTTCCGCTTACAAGCTTGTGCATAACAACGAGCATCATTACCGTGGTTGAGAAATTGTCAAGATTTGCTGATATGACGAATGTTGTCAGAACCAGCAGCCAAATTAATTTTGTGGCATTGCGTGTACGCAATATGCGGCCAAGAAAATCAAAGCATCCGTTGCCGTTCAGAACATCGGTGATGCCGAGCGTTGCAAGCAGGAAAAGTATAACCTCGCAGGCATCGGCAATATATTTAGAGAATACGTTCTTGGCAACGAAAGTGTTGAATGTGCTGCCCCCGTCAAGTATGAAGGCGGTGTAATCTTCCGCGTGTTCAGCCTTGACATATAATTCTCCCGAGAGCATATAAAGAAGCCATGCCGCCACTCCTACGAATACAGCCACAGCAGCTTTGTTGATATGGATGATGGCTTCGGTTGCAATGAAAATATAACCGATGATTACCAATGTGAGAATGATGACGGTCATATCTGTTGTTTTATGCATGAAACAAGCCTGAACTCCCATGGATTAATTTTGGTATGGCATTCAAACTTGCAAAAGAGCGGCAAACGGGACTCGAACCCGCGACCTTCGGCTTGGGAAGCCAACGCTCTACCAACTGAG
>CAKRMO010000254.1 GCA_934364765.1 uncultured Bacteroidaceae bacterium
CCTCAACGACGTGTCGTCGTTCAACATGGGCGCAACCAACCTGCAATTCGACGCCGGAGTGCGCCTCTCAAACCTGTTCCTCGACAAGGAAAAGGCAAAGCGCAACTCAATATTCGTTGCCGAGCCGCGTGTGAACACCGAGTTCACGTTCCTTTCAAAAAAGAACAACAGCATATTTGACAAGCTGAGCATAAGCGGCGGCTTCGGAATCTCGAACAAGATGCCCACGCTGCTCTACCTCTACCCCGACAAGGCATACTTCGACAACGTGAGCTTCAGCGCAATCGGCGCGGACAACTCGCGCCTTGCCGTGATGACCACACGGGTTGTTGACAACACGCAGAACCCCGACCTCAAGCCCGCCCGCAGCACAAAATGGGAAATCGGCCTCAACGCCCGCATAGGACAGATGAAAGGCTACATCAACTTCTTCAGCGAACGCCACCGCAACGAGTTCGGCTTCACGTCGCAGTTCATAGCCCTCGACTACACAAAATTCAAGATACCCGAAGGAATGCTGCCGCAAGCGTCAAACCTGATGTATTCAACCAAAGGGGTTTCCTACACCTACAACGGCGAGCAGCACTTGGCGGAAACGGAAGCCGGCAACGAGATAAACACATGGAGCCGCCCCGCCAACACTACAAGCACCGACAAGCACGGCATAGAGTATTCGTGGGACTTCGGCACATGGCAGGCATTGCGTACATCGCTCGTTGTTGACGGCGCATGGTTTCACATAAAGAGAAGGAAGGACGCAACAAGCCTTAATTACGTAAGGTATGGCTACGACTACATTTCAATGCTCCCCGCCGGAAGCGGAACCATAAGCGACAGGGTTAACACCAACTTCCGCTTCATCACCCACATTCCGGCAGTGAACCTTGTGTTCACAACTACAATGCAGGTGGTATGGTATGAAAGCCAGCGCAGCATCTACGAAAGCAAGAGCGGCTCGAAAATGTATCACGTTTCAGCCGACGGCAGTGAGTTCATAGTGTCGCCGCTCGGTTTCTACAACCGTCAGGGCGAGTGGACCGACTGGAAGCCCGAGTTTGAGAACATGGACAAATACCGTCTGCTCAACGGACGCTATCTGCTCTACTCGTTCAAGAGCGACAACATAAAGCCGTGGGCTCTCTTCAACTTCCGCCTCACAAAGGAACTCGGAAAGATTGCCGAAATATCATTTATGGCAAACAACTTCCTCGGCATGAAGAAATACCATATCAACAAGAACACAAGGGCAAAGCAATCGCTCTATCCCGACACGTATTTCGGAGCCGAGCTTAAAATGAAATTCTGAAAAAAACAATAAACCAACCACTAAAAACAAAAGACAGATGAAGAAAATTTTCAACAAAATCTTCGCAGCAGTGCTTGTGGCAGGCTTGTCAGCGGCATTCGCAGCCTGCAGTTCTGACAACGGTGGCGGCGTAAAATCCTACCCCGTGTCAGTAAGCCTCAGCCTTGGCGACGGCCTGGCAATCGAAAACATCTCAAACCTTCAGCTTATCATTAAAAGCGACAAGGGCGTTAACGACACAATTGACGTTGCCGGATTGCAGACTCCGCTTGTGCTTAAGCAGGGTGTTTACGACTTCTCCGTAACAGGAAAGGTTAAGGACGAGGCTACGGCATTCGTTACCGGCCTTGCAAAAGCAAACGTTTACAACGAGACAACTGTCAGCGTACCTGTAAGCAAGGCTAATCAGTCAACACTCATCTTCAAGACCATCTACAACGCCGGTGGCAAGCAGTACTACATCAAGGATTCCTTCTTTGAAATCGTGAACAACAGCGACGAGGTTCAGTATCTCGACAACCTCATCCTCGCTTCCGCACTTGCCGGACAGAGCGCCGAGAACGCTTGGCAGGCAAACGGCATCACCGACCTCTATCCTATGGCCAACGGTGCAGTGCTCGCATTCCCCGGAAGCGGAACAGACTATCCCCTCTTGCCGGGTCAGAGCATAATTGTCGCAAACGACGCAACCAACCACGCTGACGCTGACCACGCAAACGACCCCAACTGCCCTGACTTGAGCAACGCAGACTGGGAGGTTTATCTCGACTACAACTCACAGGAGGTTGACAATCCTGCAAAGAACCTGAAGGTTATCTTCACAAACAACAAGTATATGCCTATGTGGGGCTTCGGCGTGCAGTCAATAGCTCTCGCCCTCGTGAAACTTCCTGAAGGCGTTACTCCCGAAGACTTCGCAGCTGACGCAAACAACTTCCAGACAACTCCGGGAACAACCACATCGCAGGAATACATGATGATTCCCTCGAAGTATGTGCTCGACGCCGTTGACGTTTGGAACGCAAACGCAAGCGAACACTACGGCTTCTTCCTCCCGAAAGATGACAAACAGGGCGTGCCTTGCAGCGACTCCTACGCAGGAAAGTGCGAACGCCGCAAGGTTACAAAAGAGGTTAACGGCCGCAAGTACTACCAGGACACCAACAACTCCTCGGAAGACTTCCTGACAAACCAGCCGCTCAAAGAAGAATAATAACATAAACATTTTCTGCAGCGGGGCGGCACTCAAAACCGCCGCCCCGCTGCTTTTCAAACAAAAACAACCAATAATCCACAACAAAATGAGAAAAGTTTTTTTCTTTATCACCCTCTTCGCGATTTCAACACAAATTGAAGCCGCAGTAACGGACAGCGACAACACGCGCAAAGACCGACTGAACTACAAAGAACTTAACTTTCTCAACAACATCTACAG
>CAKRMO010000255.1 GCA_934364765.1 uncultured Bacteroidaceae bacterium
ACCGGCTGCAGACCGTTTGACATTATTTGAACACCCAAACAAAATTTGCCGGGCATAAAGCGGCGGAAAATGCATCTGCCTTGTTCACAGAGGGTTATGTGAATTTACGAGGCTTTTATAAGCTGTTGTGTATCATGGACTTATAATTGCGAAAAAAAGGTCTGATGTAGTATGTATTATATCAGACATAATTTTTCCTGCATAGGACATAGTTTTTATTATGTCCGATGTAATTTTCCGGGCGTATCGAAAAGGGCAATAAGTTTGGGCTTGGCGGGATTTGTGTAAACGGTGTATGTTGTTTTTTGATTGCAAACGGTATAAATGTATGGGCGTATGCAATACGCCCATACGGAGTTGCAATTATTTGATTAATTGTGCTGCCTCCTTGTGCCGGCTTATTTTGCCATCCAATCGTCGAACTTTTTCATAACCTTGGCAACGGGCTCGCAGGTGGCTGTGAAATACCACGCCATAGGCACGAAGCAGAACATGAAACGCTTGGCGGAATAGCTGAGCACGTTGTTGATGCTGTCCCAACGGTAGTCTATCTGGTAGAGCACGAGGAAATACAGGAAAACCCCTGCGGCAATGGCAAACAGTTTGGCTATGTCGCTGTTGCGGTGCTTTATCATGAACCACGCGTCGCCGATTATCGCGAGCAGAAGCACGGTGAATGTCCAGCCGTAGTACTGCGTGTTGCTGAGCAACGCCCATGCGCCGTTGAATACCGTTCCCGCCTTTTCGCCGTCGAAGTATGGGTGGGTGATTACGAACGACTGCACCGTCATGCCGAATGCGCGGGTGTAAATCTGCCACAGTATTATGGGGACAAAGGCGGGGATTATCGGCAGGGCCTGTTTCCATTCGCGTTTTCTGACACTTTCAAATGCCACAAGCGCCACCGCCACGAGCACAAACACCACCCCCTCGGCGCGGCACCACACGTTGAGGGCCAGCATCAGCGAGCCGATGGCGAGGCAGCCTTTCTCCTTTTCCTGTAGCCAGCGCAGCGTATATATAATGCCGAGCGATGCGTATGCGGCGTTCATCACGTTTGTTCCCGAAAGCGACGAGAACGATGTCATTTCGGGAGTGAGAACCACGAACAGCGTTGCCGCCATTGCCGCCGTGCGGCTTGTGGCGCGTGAAAGCGCGGCATAGAAAGCCACAAGGAACGACAGGTAGATGAGCGCGGGTATGATTTTCGACGTTTCCGCCCCGAGGGCATATACATAGGCGTATGCCAGCTGCACAAGCGGGAAGTAGGCAATCGGGCTGCCCGGCGCGTGGATGCCCGGCATATAGTCGCCGCTGAAGATGCTCATGCCGCCGTAAGTGTGCTCCTGCGCGGCTACAAAGCCGAGCGTGTCGAACGCCGCGAGCGAGTCGCGGTCGTATGTGGGGAAGAACATACATTTCTGGAAGTTGGCATATTCCACCCACGCCGCGAAGGCGAGCAGCAGCAGCCAGACGAAGTTGAACGAGTTTATGTCTATGGGGCGTTTCAATGCCTCGATTACCTTCTCCTTTCTCAACGCCAGCCCTGCGGCAAGCGCGGCGGCAACAACGAGGTCGGCAATAATTAGCGCATTGCCCGTTAGCGGGATGCGGCAGAGGTCCATTAGTGCCATCACAATGGTCATCACGCCCGCTCCGGCAGGGAAGGCAAGCCCTATGCGCTCAAGGCGCGTGGTGAGTGTGGAGAGGTTGAACACGGTGAGGTATCCCACCAAAAACAAAAGTGCAGTTCCTATTGCGTACATGGCTTTATTGTCTGTTTTGAAGTTTTGCCGCCTCGGCGGGACTGGTTGGCAGCACGGTTATCTGTGCGGCGTCCGAAACCTTGTAGGGCAGCAGCTCGCGCCAGTGCCCGTTCACTATCGCCACGTGCGTGAGCTTTTTGCTCCATGAGGTTTTGTTGAGCTCCTGCTTTATGACAATTTTGCGGGGGTACAGAAAGCGCACCGCCGACAGCTTGTCGCACAGGTTCCCGGAGAAACTTATTCCCGTTGATGCGCCTTTGTCGGTGAAATCCTCGCGTGAGGGGTAGAACACCACGGCGTTTTCGGGTGTTGTCCTGCGTATCATTTCAATGAATGCGTAGTCGTAGCCGAGTTTTGCCTCGAGCTTCTGGTCGTTGGTGAAGCCCTCGATTTGCTTCACCGCCTCAAGGTTGCTTTTTGCGTAGCCGTCGATTAGCCATTCGTAGCCCGCGTTCGATTTCACGAGCGAGGGGCAGAGCATATATGCCACTGCGGCTATCAGCAGGTTCTTCATCCACCACGTGAAGTCGTAGCGCGTGGATTTCGGGGTGTTGCTTTTGTTCATTTCCGTGTCAGTTGGTAAAACGGTATTTGAAAAGAGTCCATACGGCCTCAATGCCGTCTGTCCAGCGCAGCTTCTTTCCCTGCGCAAGGGTGCGTGGCGAGTAGTGTATGGGCACTTCGTGTATCTTGATTCCGAGTTTTGAGATTTTCGCGGTTACTTCGGGGCAGAACTCAAAGCCCTCGCAGCGCAGGTTGAAGCGTCTGAGCACTTCGGTGCGCATAAGTTTGTAGCAGGTCGGCTCGTCGGTGATGCTCTGCCCGTAGAGAATGTTGGCAATGTGGGACACGAGCCGCCCGCCAAGGTAGAAGCTGCGATAAAGGCTCTTGTTTTGCCTGCCGAGAAACCTTGAGCCGTAAACCACCTCGTACCCCCCGTCAATCATGGTCTTCATAAGTGTCGCTA
>CAKRMO010000256.1 GCA_934364765.1 uncultured Bacteroidaceae bacterium
AAGATTACTGTGATACGCGAGACAAGAGCCGTGAGCTATGCAAAATAGGGCATGGTGAGGCTTTAAAAAGATGAAGGGAATATTCATTTCAAAAGAATATATGTATGCGCATTTGAAAAAGTGCGCATACTTTGTTCTGTTTACATTGTTTGCCATGCTCTCAGGAAAGGCTGCCGCGCAAGGTGTGCTGAAACGGCTTGCGGACAGCGTGGAGTACAGGGCGGAAAGAACATTTTCCGTTTCGGACGCGGGGGGGCGCACTCCTTTTTGGCTTGCGTCAAACAAGTATGGCTTGGGCGGCGTGAAGCATAACAACGGGCATCTGCGCTGGGGTGTTTTCAAAGACCAGAGAAGAGATGCCGCCAAATGGCGCGTGGGCTATGGGGCGGATTTTGCGCTTGCACACAATTACACGAGCGATTTCATAGTGCAGCAGCTTTATCTTGACTTGGGCTATAAAAACATCCTTGTGTCTGTGGGGGCGAAGGAACGCCCCGCGAACTTGAAGAACGCCGAATTGAGCACCGGCAGCCAGACCTTTGGCATTAACGCTCGCCCTGTGCCCGAAATACGCTTTGAGGTGCCCCGCTACATATCGTTGTTTGGCGGGAAAAAACTGTTCTCCATCCGCACCCATATAGGATATGGTGTGCTTACAGACGGAGCATGGGAGGAGACATATGCAAGGAAAAGCGGGAGCCGCTATGCAAAAAAGGTTTTATACCACAGCAAGTCCGGATTTTTGAAGATTGGGAACGAACGCCTTTTCCCCCTGACTTTCGAGAGCGGCTTGGAGATGGCGGGCACTTTCGGGGGAAAATACTACCGTGGGGACGGATATTCACATAACCTGTTCGGCGGGATACGGGACTTTGCCGACATTCTTTTCGGATTGAGCAGCGACCCGGGCGAAGGGGATTTCAAAAATACCAAAGGCAACACAGTCGGGTCGTGGCTGATGAGTCTTGACTACCATGGCAAAGGCTGGGGGCTGCGGGCCTATTACGATCATTTTTTTGAAGACCATTCGGGATTGTTCTACAAGCACATGGACTACGATGGTCTGTATGGCTTGGAGATTAAGCTGCCCGGGAACCCTGTTGCAAGCAATATTGTGTATGAGTATGTATATACTAAATACCAGAGCGGGGCAGTGTATCATGACGACACTTCCGTGATACACGACAATATAGGCGGGCAGGACAATTACTACAACCATAATCTGTATGCCGGATGGCAGCATTGGGGGATGGCAATGGGCAATCCGCTGTATCTTTCTCCGGTTTACAACAGGGACAAGCGGCTTGTGTTCGAGAGCAACCGCTTTGCAGCCCACCACGTTGGCGTGGACGGAAGCCCTGCAAAGTCTTTGCGCTATCGTATGCTGTTCACCTTTTCACAGCAGTTCGGGACATACCTGCAGCCGTTGGACGATGTGAAATACCAGCGCTCGTTTCTTGCAGAACTTACATATTCCCCCGAACGCTTGTTCGGAAGGAAAATGAGCGGTTGGAGTGCCGGGGCTGCGTTTGCTTTCGACCGTGGCTCGTATCTCGGGAACAATACCGGATTTCAGGTAACACTGAGAAGAAGCGGTTTCTTCTCGCTATAATAATGAAGGAAAAATGAAAGGTGTGAAAAGCATCTTGTGTGCGGCAATTGCCGGCATACATCTTGCGTCCTGCGACACGATGACCGACAACGGCAGGCTTGACGGTATGTGGCAGCTAATGTCCGTGTCTTATAATGTGCAAGGCGGGCAAGACTCTGTTGTGAATGTAAAAAACAGCAGGGTCTATATGCATTTCCAGTCGGATTTGGCGCAGATAACCCCGGGCGCATTGCGGACAGACTCCATGGGAAGGCACATATTGATGCGTTTTGATAAAAAAGGCGGAAACCTGCGATTGCACGATTTTTATGCCTTTTTCGAGACGGCGGGGCCTATTGGGACGGAGAGGAGTGCAGAGGAAATACTGCTTGCAGACTCTGCGACCACTATGCTGCGCCCTTTCGGAATAGACGGTCTGTATGCCAATTTCGCTATCCGAAAACTGAATGGAAAGGCAATGGTGCTGCAATCTGATTTCGCGAAATTGACGCTGAGAAAGTTTTAATTGAGGTGCGCCTGAGCACCAAAATTTGTTGCTTGACGGAAAAACTGCATTTTCCCATAATCAACTGGTTCTCATGAAATTGTGATTATTTGGGATTGAGTGTGCAAGGACTTGGTTATTAGAGGTTTATATATGGGAAAAATTATGTCTGATGTAGTTTGAATTATATCAGACATAATTTTTCCTGCATAGGACATATTTTTTCCTATATCCTATGCAGTTTTCCGGGTGTTTGGAAAAGGGGGACGGTTTGGCTTTTGCATTGCTTGCGGGATTTATTGCATAACCCGCGTATTACGTTGCCCCGAAGCGCATAGGCTGAATTGTAAAATCGCTGCCGCGCCATTACTAAAAAATAAAGTGGTGCACCAAACCGGCACACCACCTTATTAATAATATGCGTTATGAAAGATTTACTCAGCTGCGAGTGTGAAGCGGCGGTAGTCAACAATCTTAAGATCCTTGTCCTGCTTCTTGAGCCATGCGGAAACACTTTCCTTTTCATCGCCAAACTGGAATTCCTGATCAACAAGGCAATTCTCCTTGAAGAATTTAGCCAGACGGCCTTTGGCAATGTTCTGTATCATTTGCTCGGGAAGGTTTGC
>CAKRMO010000257.1 GCA_934364765.1 uncultured Bacteroidaceae bacterium
CATCAGACCTTTTTTGCGCCGTTGCAAATGTTTGAAAAACAATTACTTGTACCGTCAGTTGTTTTGTGCGGCAAATGGTTGACAAACAGGCTGTTGCGTAAAATGCTTGCAAAAGTCTGTCTCTTGGGAGGGCTTCGGGTTTTCCCATGGCAAGTCCCTTATATTATATGTGTATTCCCTGTATTTGGCAAAGTCCGCATATTTTGCCGGCGCAATGAAAAATAATTCTTAACTTTGAGGTCGCAATCAAAATGTTTAACAAAATAATAATCAAGAAACAGACACAAAAATCGCAAGGGTGAGGCGGCAAAACCTGCCGCATTCCCGAAGACAGTCGTCAGGAGAGGGGCTGTCCATTCTGTAGGATAAGATATATGGGCTTTCGGCTCGTGTTTCCTTTACTTTGAATACCGCCAATATTCGCTACACGGAAACATGCAGACTCGGGGTTCACGCTTCACGGCGTGGGCCGTTCGTCGCTTGTTGTGTAGCAGGTCGCTTGGCGGTAACCTAAAGTAGAGACAAGCATACGGATGGTTGCACGCCTTTCTTGTTTCGGAACAACAAAAAACTAAAACAAAAAATCATGAAACAGGTTATCATTACAGTGCTTTGCGCGTTCGCAGCCTTGTGCGGCTATGCGCAGGAAAAATCAGGGCATCTCCTCTTCAAGGGAGTGCCAATCGACGGGACAGTAAACTCGTTCGTGCAGAAAATGAAGCAGAAAGGGTTTACATTGGAGGGTAACGGAGAGCAAACAGCCATAATGAAAGGGGCATTCGCAGGACAAAAAAATTGTAACGTGGGCATCTTCAGAACAGTTGAAAAAGACTTGGTGTTCCGGGTTGCAGTGATTTTTGAAGCAGAGAAGCAGTGGTCGATGCTGGAAAAGACTTATTTGTTTTTGAAAGAAATGCTGACAAAGAAATATGGCAAGCCAAGTTTCAGCATTGAAGAGTTCGATAACCCATACCAACCAGAAGATGACAATATGAAAATGTTCTATACAGAACAAGATAAATGCAAATATGGAACAGAATACGAAACAGACGAAGGTTTCATTACTTTGAAGATAACTCATGTGAGGGCAGAGTACAAAGACTTTTGTTATGTAACTCTTGTATATACAGACAGCAAGAATTTCTCGGATGCGGAGAAAAGCGCAAGCGACGACCTATAACAAAAACAATTAAACCATGAAAAAGTGCATATTGATTGCCTTGCTGCTGCCGCTGTTTGCGGCGTGCGGCAACAAGGAGGCGGAAAAGAGGGATGCCGCGATTATTGCGGCAATCTCGGCAAACGCCGAAGTGTACAAGCTGTTCCCCACACAGAACCTTTGGACGTTCATTAAGCTCGACACGCGGAGCGGAAAGATGTGGCAGGTGCAGTATGACGTTAAGGACAACAACCGTGGGGAGGTGGTTTTGAACGACACGCCGCTTGCCGAAAAGGGAAAGGCAGGAAGGTTCACGCTCTGCCCTACGCAAAACATCTGGACTTTCATCCTGCTCGACACTTCAGACGGGCGCACGTGGCAGGTGCAGTGGTCGCAGGACGAGGCTAACCGTGGGATAGCCCCGATAGGGCGGTAACATAATTCCTCAAGCAAAAAACCACGGTGGAAACCACCGTGGTTTTTTTTATGTTTTGGATTGGTGCGGAAATTATTCGTTGTCCAGCGAACGGCAGAGCTTGAGGTTTGCCTCGCGCACGCGCTTCTCCTCAATCTTAATGACCTTGCGGTCGTATGTCATGAGGCCGTTAACCTCAACCTCGCAGTCGGTGGTCTGGGTGTAAACACCGGCTGCAACACCTTTCTTGACCATTTCGAGAAGTCCGTCGGCAATCTCCACGTAGCGGTCGGTTACTTCCTTTTCGTTCTTGTACTGCACATAGCCCCAGTTGTCGCTGTCCTGCCATACGTGTCCCTTGAGCGGAAGTCCGAGACCGCCGAACTCGCCCATGACCTCCACGCGGTCGGGGTCGGTGAGGTACATTTCGGGTGCGGGGTATTTGTGAAGGTCGAGTATGTCGCCCACGCCCTTGAAGTGGTTGCCGCCCGAAGCGGAGTTAATGAGGCGCGTGGGGTCGAGCTGCCTGGTGTAGTCCGTGATGTCGGCGGTCTTGAACTGCCCCCAGCCCTCGTTGAACGGTGTCCACACCACAATGCAGGGGTGGTTCCTGAAATTGTCTATGATGTCTTTCCACTCGGCACGGAAGTCGCTTTCGCTTTCGGCGTTGCGCGTCATCTCGTCGCTTGCGAACCAGTGGGTCATGTCCCATTTGTTGTGCTCGTAGTTGATTTGTCCGCTCGGCATGTCCTGCCAAACCAGCATTCCCGCCTTGTCGCAGTATTCGTACCACAAGTCCGGCTCCACCTTCATGTGTTTGCGGATCATGTTGAAGCCCCACTCCTTGGTTTTGTCGATGTCGTAAACCATTGCTTCGTAGGTTGGCGCGGTGTAGATGCCGTCGGGCCAATATCCTTGGTCGAGCGGGCCCATTTGGAATAGGGGCTTGTTGTTGAGCATCATCACCAAATGTCCGCTCTTGCTCTTTCCCTGCGAAATCTTGCGCATTGCGGCATAGCTGCTAACGGCGTCAACCGTCTTGCCGCCGGAGACAACTTTTATGTCGAGGCTGTAAAGGTTGGGCTGGTCGGGACTCCAGAGTTTTGCGTTTGGTATGCTCAGGCTTATGTTCTCTCCGCTTTCGC
>CAKRMO010000258.1 GCA_934364765.1 uncultured Bacteroidaceae bacterium
GCGGCGGGCGTCTTGTAGTAAAGTCCCTTTATCGGTCCGCAGTTCATCTGCGCCCAGGCTTTCCACATCGGCATCTTGTAGGTTTCCCCCGCCACGGTTGTGGTTAGTGGGCGGTTCTTGAAGTTCTTCACGTCATCGGTGTTCAGGTCGGCTGATGTCGCCCAGTTCACGTGGTAGTCGGCGAACTCGTCCTGCAGCCCGGCGGCGTTCATGAGGAACAGCGGGCGGCCGTATTGCGTGAAGATGCTGCCGAGCTGCCGCGCGCCTATCTCGGCGTTGCCGTCGGTGCTGAATGCGGTTACGTCGCTGAGCCGCCACATGTAGTTGGCGCAGTCGGAGGCGGTGGAGTCGGCCTGCTGCGCCGCGCTTATCATCGGCGCGGCGAACATGGGCTGGTTGGGGAACGTGTAGCGTATGTAGCTGAACAGGTAGGAGAACGCCGTCTTGAAGTTCGCGGGCTCGGCGGCGGAGGTCTGCTCGAAGACGCACCAGCCGGCTAAGCGGCGGTCGTTGTAGAACTTGTTGATCACATTGAAGGCGTAGGTGGCGAGCGAGTTGCGCGGGGTTGACAGGTCGCCGCTCGTGAGCAGCACGGGGAGCACCCTCATGCCGGCTTTCTGCGCGTTGTCGGCGAGCGAGCCTATGGTGTTGTAGTAGGCGTTCGCCCCGTTGCTGTAGTCGGAGTGGCTCAGGCGCACGGCGATGCAGTTGTAGGCCTTGTCGTCTGCGTGCTGGTTTATATATGAGTTTGCCTCGCTCACGGAGTTTGCGTAGCGTATCTTGAGCGGCTCGTCGCACATCCACTTCCATGCCCTCCTCTTTGTCCAGACTTCGGTCTCCTCAACGCCGGGGTATATCTGCCCGGTGGTGTACCTGAAGTTTTTCACGTACTCTATCTCGCGCTCGTCCACGGGGTCGCCGCCGGCGTAGTAAACGCAGTGGAACATGGGCTCGAAGGCGTAGTATGTGGACTTGTACCACGTTACGTCCCAGTTGGAGTCGCAGGCGTACAAGCCCCATGTGTAGAAGCCTATCCTGTATTTTGCGCACTCGCGCAGGGATATCGCCACGCCCGAGCCGTTGGGGCGCGTCAGGGCCTCGGTGCAGATTATCGGGCGGTCGCTGATCTTCTTGAGCCTCTGCACCACTATGCCCACGTTTGAGCTGTGGCCCTCCTGCATTCCGTAGTCGTGGAAGTTGTGCACGTCCATCTCGGCCTCGGCGGCGTTGCGCAGGGCGACGTACCTGCCGCCGGTGGCCCCGTTGTTGCAGTCCCAGAAGACGTTGGCGGAGATTGCCTGCGTGCAGCCCTCCTCGCGCGCCCAGCGCGCCATGAGCCGTATTGTCTCCATTATCTTCGGCGTCTCGTCGCTTTCGATCGGCGGCTCGTTCCAGAGGTCCCACATTATTATGCGCTCGTCGTTGCGGAAGTGGCGTACCACCTGCCTCACCGTGGCCTCGAGCTTCAGAGAGTCCTCGGTTGACGAGGGGACGCGGGCGAAGGTGAACACGGGCGCGAGTGTCATGCCGTGTTTCCACGCCTCGGCGGCGGCGGTCTCGGCGCTCTTTATGTAGTCTGTGGCATTGCCGCCCCAGAGGAACCAGCGCACGGAGTTGTAGCCCGACCTGCTGGCGAGGCCCAGGGCCTCGTCCTGGCTCACGGCCTTGCAGGGGGGCGTGGGGTGGTTTATGCCCTTTATCTCCCCCACTTTGTCAAACCAGGCCTCGGCCTGCTCCTTTGTCCATTGCGGGCGCTCGTTGGGGTACTTGGTGGAGGATGATGCCAGTATCACCTTTTTTGCGGTCGTGCCGGTCTGGGCGGTTGCCGGGACAAGGGCCGGCGCAGCCGCCAAAAGGCACAGAAGCATTTTCTTGCTGAATGTGTTCATGGATGTTGTTGTTATGTTTGCGATATGTCCTGATTGTTATAAATATAGTGGCAATGGAAGAACGAAAGCAAAATGTGCAATCTGCTTACAAAGGTACGAAAAAGCGCGTGAAACCGCGCTGTTTCAACACCCCAAAACCCAACCGTCCATAAGATTTTCCTTCGCGGCGCACCGCATACGTCCGGGTGGCGCGGTTTTGCAATGCTGCGGCGTTGGTTTGCGTTGTTCGCGCGGTGCGGCTTGGGCGACAGTGTGAAGGGCGTATGCAATACGCCCCTGCAATTCGCGCAAAACCAAAGCCGCGAAAAATACATTTGACGTGGGAAAAACTGCATGGGACGCAGGAAAAATTATGTCTGATATAATCCGGACTACATCAGACCTTTTTTTCGCCATTGCAAACGCCAGAAAAACAACCTCTTACAACATCCCTTGGATTTGGGGTCATTTTGTTGGCTTGCAGCGCATTGCGCAAAAACGCCGCGCTTGCCGTGAAAAACAAAAAGCCCCGCAAGCCACCGGGGCTTGCGGGACCTTTTTATTGCAGGACTGCGGTTTTACTTCACGAGCACCTTGTCCTTGCCGATGATGTAAACGCCCTTCTTCAGACCGTCCTTGGCGTCTGCAGCCTTGACGTTCTTCCTCACGAGCACACCGTCGGTGGTGTAAACGTTGACCCTGCCGCCTGTTGTGGCGGGAACGATTGTTATGCCGTTGACGATGTCGCCCTTGATGTTGAGCGTAAGGTCGGTGTCAACGCCCTCCATGTTGGTTATCTGGCTTGCGTCGATGTAGCCGCGCTGACCGATGACTGCCGT
>CAKRMO010000259.1 GCA_934364765.1 uncultured Bacteroidaceae bacterium
GGAAGCCCTGCGAGAGCTGCGCGTTCCATATCAGCTCGTTCGTGTTCATTGAATTGTCGGCGTAGCCCCTGCGCGAGTTCATGCGGATGTCGGTGGATATTTGCATGTTCCACGGCAGGGTTACGTTAAGCTCGCCGCCGTAGTTGAAGTCCCATGTGTCGAGGTTGGCGTTTGACTGAAGTTCGTTCTTTGCGTGCTGGTAAGTTACGCCGCCCCTTGCGCCGAACTCGAAAAGCCCTGTGCGGAAAGTCAGGCGCAGGTGTTCGCGCAGCCTGAGGTTCTTGGTGGTGTTCTTGCGGCTTGTGGTGTCATTGCCGGTGCTTACGTAGCCCACGCTGTTTGAGTAGGAGTAGCCGGTGAACGAGCCGATTGTCCAGTTCTTGTTCTTGCCGAACGAGGTGTTGAACATGAAGTCGCCGTCGGTGTTCCAGTTTCCGTTTATGTTCTCCGGGCGCGTTGTCCTCACGCCGGTGCTTTCGTCATAGTGCATTGCGTTGCTTATGCTGTTTGAGGTCTGGTTGAAGGTGAGGCGCGTCATCCAGCCGGTTTGCGACTTGACTATGTAGTTGTTGTAGAAAATTTCGAGGTAGTTGTTCCACGAGGGCTTCAGGCCGGGATTGCCTTTTGAGATGTACAGGGGGTTTGAGTCGTCGGTAACGTCCAGAAGGTCGGTCATCGAGGGCTGCGACGACGAGCCCCGGTAGCGTATGTTCATTTCCGAGGTGTTCGACAGCCTGTAGCGCAGGCGCACGTTCGGGGATACGTTGAAAACGTTGCGCGTTACTGTTGTGTCGAGCTTGTCCTTTTGGTATTCCAGTTTTGTCTCCCTCGGCTCAAAGTTCACTGCGGCGTGGAATTGCAGGTTCTTGGTGTTGTATCTCACGCCCACCGACATTTTGTGGGTGTAGTTCTTGTATGTGGCGTACTGGCTGTTTCTCATGTTGAGCGTCATGCGCAGCGAGTCGGCGTCGGTGGGCAGGGATCCTATCGCGGGTGTGTACATGTCGCGCCAGCCTTGCAGCGAGTCGAGCTGGTAGAGCGAGCGGTCGGAGTTGGAGTAGGAGTAGCCGTATTCGTAGCTTGCCTGGGCGAAGAGGTTCTTCACTATGGGTTCGCTGTAGCTGAGCCTGCCGCTGAGCCCCCAGTTCTCCGACGGGTTGTTGCTGTATTGGTTGGTGAAAGTGTTGCGTCCCGCCGCGTTGCTCTGGAAGTAGTTTATGTCGGAGCGCGAGAAGTTTTTGCTTTTTGAGTTGCCCCAGTTTCCCGATGAGCTTATCGATATGTTGCGCCCTTTGCTGTTGAGCTTCCTCACCACCATCGCCCAGTAGTTTGCCGAGTTGCTGGAGCTGCTGCCTGTGTTTATGCGGTGGTTGGTGTTCACGGCGATGTCTTTCAGCACGGAGGCCGTGTCGGAGAACATTGTGCCGAGCGGGTCGGTGATGCCGCTTACGGAGTAAGGGTCGTTGTTGAAGGTGGCTGTGCGGCTCTGGCTCCAGTTGTTTGACTCGCTGTGCGAGTAGTTTGGCGCGAACATCACGGTGGTCAGCGAGTCGGGCTTCCATCTAAGCCACAGTCCGGTGTTGAAGTTTGACGAGTGGCTGTAGTCCTGGCTGCGCGAGTTGGAGAACGATGACGAGCCTGCCGAGTTGAGGAATGTTTCGGAGTTGGAGCGTGTCTGGCGGTCGCTTGCGCTGTGGCTCCAGCGCAGGTTGCCGTTTATTTCCAGCCTTCCTGCCTCGTCCTCCTTCTTGCCGTTGTCCCATCCTGCGTCAAATCCCGCGCTTTTGTTGGCGCTAAGCCCGCTGCCGCCCCCGCGTCCCGGCCCGAAGTGGCGGTCGCCCGCGTTGTTGGCGTTGCCGAATATTGTCTGGCGGTCGTGGTCGGTGTAGCGGTTTACGAATATGTCGCCGTTGTACCGGTCTTTGCTTCCGTAGCCGAGTGAGGCGTTGCTCACCCAGCTTTCCTTCAGTTCCTTTTTGAGACCCACGTCGAGAACGGTCTCCTCGTTGCCGTCTTCAATGCCCGTCTGCTTGGTGTAGTCGCTCTTCTTTTCGTATGACTTTATTTTAGACACGAGCTCGGTGGGCAGGTTCTTCATTGCAATCTTGGTGTCGCCCTTGAAAAAGTCCTTGCCGTTCACGAGTATCTGGCTCACGGTCTTTCCGTTTATCTTTATTGTGCCGTCATCGCCCACTTCCGCCCCCGGAAGCTGCTCCACAAGGTTCTCGAGCGTGGAACCCACGGGCACCCTGTATGCCGAGGCGTTGTATTGGAACGTGTCGGCCTTCATCTCCACCTTCGCGGCTTTGGCGGTGATTGTCGCCCCTTTCAGAGCCACGTCGCTTGTGCCGAGGGATATTGTGCCGAGCTTGGCGTCGGGCGTTTTCCTGTTGAGCGTGGCGTTGCGGTATTCGGGGTTGAAGCCTATGAACGACACCTTGACGATATAGTCTCCCGCCTTTTTCACGCCGAGCGAGAAGCTGCCGTCCTTTTGCGAGCTTATGCCGTTCACGTAGGAGGAGTCTTTGTTGAGCAGCTGTATGGTGGCAAGTTCGATTGGCGAGCCTCCCGCCTTTTCCGTAACCTTTCCCGACACGGAGAACTGCGCACGCGCGGCGGCGAGCGACATACAGGCGCATAGCGACAACATAAGGAATTTCTTCATATACTCATATTATATATAGCGT
>CAKRMO010000260.1 GCA_934364765.1 uncultured Bacteroidaceae bacterium
GCTGTCTGCACGGCAAGGCTTTGCGCGGGGATTATTGCCGTAATCCGCCGGAGCGGCGCGGCATGGAGCAAACCGCAAATGGCAAAAGCCCCGGCACGGACGGTTGTTGATTGCACCGCAATGCAAAAACCGCCGGCCTTTTCCCATGCACCCCGGAAACTGCATCGAACGTGGGAAAAACTACATAGGACGTAGGAAAAATTATGTCTGACATAATTAAAACTACATCAGACCTTTTTCCTGCCGTTCGCAATCGTTTGTCACCAAAGTGCTTGCGCTGTCATAATCTTTTGGATGCAGGGCACCGCCGGCGGATTTGCTGCCCGGCTTTGCCATATTGCAAAAAGCAGACGTGCATATAGGATTTTCAACACCGCCCATGCTGCCGCTTTTCGCAGTGTAGTGGCATTAGCCCATAGGGATGGGGCGTTGAAAACGGCACACGCGCCGTAAAAAAAGCCTTTTGCACATTGTCATAATAAAAATATTCGTCAATTTTGTATTCTGCAAAACATTGACAAGTCATGAAAAAATCGAATACGGTGATAAGGCGCGAATTGCTTCTCAACAAGTTAATATCCCGCAAAGGCAACGGAATGGTGAAGGTAATCACCGGAATGCGCCGCAGCGGGAAATCGTTCCTGCTGTTCAACCTGTTTCACGCCCACCTGCTAAGCCAGGGGGTGGACGAACGCCATATAATAAAAGTGGACCTTGAGGACAGGCACAATATGCCGTTGCGCAACCCGGATGCCCTCATGGCGTATATAGACTCCAGGCTTGCCGATGACAGGATGCACTACATATTGCTTGACGAGGTGCAGTTTGTCCCTGAGTTCGAGGACGTGCTCAACAGCTACCTTAAAGTGTCCAACGCGGATGTGTATGTTACAGGCAGCAACGCCAGGTTTCTTTCCAAGGACGTGATAACGGAGTTTCGCGGGCGGGGCGACGAGGTGAAAGTGCCGCCTTTGAGCTTCCGCGAGTTCCTTTCCGCAAGGGAGGGCGACAGGGAGGAGCTGCTTTATGAGTACATGACGTATGGCGGGCTGCCGCAAGTTGTGCTGATGCACGACACGGCGCAGAAAGCGGAATATCTTGGAAGCCTGTTTGCGCACACGTATATGCGCGACATAAAGGAACGCCACGGTATCAACAAGGATGGGGATCTTGAGGAGCTTGTAACGCTCATGGCCTCAAACATTGGATGCCTCACCAACCCGGCAAAGTTGGAGAATTGTTTCAGAACGGTAAAGAAGAGTGGCATAACGCAGGACACCATCAAGGTTTTCCTCGACCTGCTGCAGGACGCTTTCCTTATGGAAAAGTCAGTGAGATACGACATCAAGGGGAAAAGATACATCAGCACCCCCGCCAAATACTATTTCACCGACTTGGGACTGCGCAACGCCCGGCTTAATTTCCGCCAGACGGAGTTCACCCACTTGTTGGAGAACGCCGTTTACAACGAGTTGCGCCTCAGGGATATGTCGGTTGATGTGGGGCAAGTGCCTTTTATAGAAAGGGACGCGGACGGGAAGCGCAGACAGTCGGTGCTTGAAGTGGATTTTGTATGCAACCAAGGCTACAGGCGTTATTACATACAATCGGCTTATAGTATGCCCACAGAAGAGAAGATGAGGCAGGAATATGCGCCGTTGTTGAAAATAAGGGATGGTTTCAGGAAATTGGTCATAGTGGGAACGCCCACACCCACATACCAGAACGATGAGGGAGTGGTGATAATGAACATTTATGATTTTCTGACAAATCCCGACAGTTTGGACTTTTAGTGCGCGGCATCAGTCTGGAATTGTGGCGGTTTGCAATGTTGCGTTGAAAATCTGCAGTGCAGTTCAACAGGCTGCTTTTCAAAACTCCCCGAAAACTACATAGGACGTAGGAAAAACTACATAGGATGTAGGAAAAATTATGTCTGATATAATTAAAACTACATCAGACCTTTTTTCGCCACTTGCAAATATTTGGAAAACAAAAAGTTACAACGGTCATGTTTGGTTTGTGCTATTTTCTGGAAATCAGCGGGTTATGCGGTTTGGGCGGCGTTTGCCGTTTTGCGGGAAGTATGGCGGCGGCATGAAATGGGAAAAGGGTGGTGCGGCGCGACGGCTGCGAAAACAATCCGCCTGTAAAAAACAACACGTGCGCCGCGATTTCGCGGCGCACGTGCGTCATCGCCCGCAAAGGGGCTGTGGGTGTTTTCGCTCAGTCGTCCCAGCTCCAGCCTTCAAACTTGCGGGAACCGGCTTCCTGCTCGTCTTTGTCATCGCCGCCAAGGGTAAGGTCTTTGCCATTGACTTTTACCGGGGCTTTATCAGCACCCGGAGATGCCGCAAACGGCACAAGCGGGCCTTCTATGAGGTATTGCCCCACCTCGGGGGCTATGTATTTTTTTTTCTTCATTTTCATAAAATGCTTGCATTTACTTTTTAAGCACCTTGTTGTGCCCTTTGATATACACGCCCTTTTGCAGGTTCTTGCTGCCGGGCATCTTCACGCCGTCGGTGGAGTACACGTCCTCATCGCCGCTGCCGGGGGCGAGGATTTGCTCAATGCCGGTGGGTGCGCCGTCTATGCTCATCTGCAGCGGGCGGCTGTTGGCGGCGTTCTTGGGGCGGAAGTATGCGCGGTAGCCCTTCATGGTGCTCTTGCCTATGGAG
>CAKRMO010000261.1 GCA_934364765.1 uncultured Bacteroidaceae bacterium
TTGGTGGCGGCATACTGTTAAAGTGGTCGTGCCACGTTCGTTCAACGCTTTTACTACGACCGATGTGCGAACTTATCACGAACGTTCAATGCTCTTGCTTCGGACGAAGTAAGATGATTGGTAAAGGATTTTGTATGGCATATTCCTTTTCAGGAAATGGCAGGCACATACATGGGACGGTTTTGGCCTTGTTCTGCAAACATCCCTTTACGGCATAAAAACGCCGCCTTTTCGCTTTATTTTCCTATGCGCCTCATGACCACGTCGCGCAGCTTCTTTTTTCCGGCAAGTATGTAGCCCGGCGAATATGTGTCGCCCAGCATTCTCTCCTTGACGCAGTGCGGGGCGGGTGTGTGCGACCGCACTACGGCGTTGGTGCTTTCCTCCCATGCCGTGTCGGCAACAAACTTCATGTCGCCGTGTCGGGTCTGCACAATATATAATGTGTCGCCGGGGGAGGGCAGTGCGCTCCCGTCCCGGTCCATGTAAATGCGGCAGCCTGACTTTCCCACAACAATTCTTGCCGCCTTCTTGTCCTGCAACTCAAGTCCGTCGGTTATAAAGATTATCCCGGCGAACATTATCGCGAGAATAACGAACACTCCGTATCGTATGACCAGCTTCTTCATCTTTCCAGTTCCAGTTGGTTGTGAACCAAATCGTAGTAATACCCGCGCTTCCTCACGAGTTCGGCGTGTGTACCGCTTTCCGCCACTTTGCCGTGGCGCATCACCACTATGTTGTCGGCGTTTTTTACAGTTGATAGCCTGTGGGCGATTACTATGCGTGTGCTGCCGCTGAAGCTCCTTTCCAGGTTTTCGCTTATCCGCCTTTCGTTCTCCGCGTCGAGCGAGCTTGTGGCCTCGTCAAGCATGAGGTATTGCGGATGCTTGTAAACCGCCCTCGCAATCATTATGCGCTGTTTCTCGCCGCCGCTCACGCCGATGCCTTCCGAGCCGATTTTCGTCTTGAGCCCGAGCGGCTGCTTCTCCACATATTCCGAAAGGCACGCCGTCTCGACGGCATTCTCCAGCCTTTGGCTGTCCCGCGCTTCGCCGAGCATTATGTTGTTCTCCACCGTGTCGGAAAAGATGAAGTTGTCCTGCATCACAATCCCCGAGGCGTGGCGCATAGACTTTGCCGAATATTCCGCTATGTCGCGTCCGTCCAAAAGTATCTCGCCTTTCGTAGGCTCGTAAAACTTCAGCAGCAGTTTCATGAGCGTTGTCTTGCCGCTTCCGCTCTCGCCCACGATTGCTGTCATCTTTCCCGCTGGAATGCGGAAGCTAACATCCTGCAACGCGGGCTTTCCTATGCTGCCGGTGTAGCAGAACGAGAGGTTTCTCACCTCTATGTCGCTTGGGGAGTCCTGCGGCACATTTATTTGCCCCACGCCGTCCTCGTTTTTGCAAAGCTGCACCTCCTCGGAGCGTTCAAGGCTTATCTTCGCGTCCTGAAACTGTTGCAGGAAACCTATTAGCTGCGAAAGCGGACCGTTCACCTGCCCTATGATTACGGATATGCTCATCATCATGCCCAATGTGAGGTTGCCGTTCACCACTTCCGCCGCAATCCAGCAGGTTATGAAAATGTTGCGCAACTGACCAATAAGCGTGAAGCCGGTGTTCTGCACCTGCCCGAGCTTCAGAACCTTTTGGCTCATGCGGTACTGGCGGTCCTGCAACCCGCGCCACTCGTTTATCTTGTAGTCGTCGTATCCGTTAAGCTTTATGTCGCAGATGCCCGACATGAGTTCGTATTGCTTGTTGCTGTTCTCCGCGCTTATTTTGAACTGCTCGTAGTCAAGGGCCTTGCGCCGGCGGAAGAAATAAGCCATCCACAAAGCCCCGAGCAATGTGAGGAAAAGATACGCCGCCAGTATTATGCGGCTGTATATGCCGATAATCACAAGATAGAACGGCACGGAGATGATTGAGAACAGGGTCTGGAGTGTGCTGTAGGTAACGAAGCCCTGCAAGCGCGAATGGTCGCCGAGACGTTGCTGGTAGTCGCCCACGCTTTTCGTCTCGAAAAATGTCATGGGCAGCTTCATGAGCTTCGTTAGGTAGTCGCCAAGCACATTGATGTTAATCCGCGTGCTCATGTAAAGGCTCACCCAACTGCCTATCAGCTCCATTGAAAACGTGCCTATGAATATGAAAATCTGCGCCAGCAGTATTTTGTATATCAGCCCCATTTCCCTCATGCCGATGCCGTCGTCAACCATCGCCTGTGTGAGGAACGGCGTTACCAGCGACAGCAGAAGCCCGAAAAACATGCCCATCACCGACTGCGACATTTCCCAACGGAACGGCCACACGTATTTCCGGGCAAAGCGCACAAAGCTGTGCTTTTCCTTAACCGGCTTGCGCTTGTAAAAGTCTTCGGTAGGCTCGGTGGCGACCACCACGCCCTTTTCGCCGTTAAGCCAGAACTTCTCAAAAGTCTTTTCGGGGAAGCTGTGCTTGCCGTATGCGGGGTTTGCCACGCAGTATTTCCAACGCCCCGTGAGCCGGCTGCGCCTCACGCCATACAGCACCACAAAATGGTTTTGCTCCCAGTGCAGAATGGCGGGCAGGGGGCATTTCTCGCGCAATTGCTCTGGCGTTACCTCAAACGTTGCGCTTTCCATGCCTATCTCGCCGAGGGCGTCGCGTATTCCCGCCACGCTCACCCCTT
>CAKRMO010000262.1 GCA_934364765.1 uncultured Bacteroidaceae bacterium
CAGTTCTTGCAGTGTGTCTATCATGATTGCTATTTCATTAGTCCGTTTGCGCCGAAGATGGATGCGTCGTGGCGCACGTTCTCCTCTATGTTCTCTATAACGCCGTCTTTCAGATGAATAATCTTGTTTGTTACGTTTGCCACGCCGCTTTCGTGGGTTACCACCACGATTGTCATGCCTTCTTCGTTTAGCTTCTTCAACAGCCGCATCACTTCGAGTGATGTGCGGCTGTCCAAAGCCCCCGTAGGTTCGTCGGCGAGTATTATGCGCGGCTTGGTAATCATTGCGCGTGCAATCGCCACCCTTTGCTTCTGCCCTCCCGAAAGTTCGTTGGGCAGGTGGTGGGCGTGGTCTTTAAGCCCCAGTCGGTCGAGATATTCCATTGCGAGGGCGTTGCGGCGTTTGCGCCCCACGCCCTGGTACATAAGCGGCAGAGCCACGTTTTCCATTGCGTTCTTGAACGAAATTAGGTTGAACGACTGGAATATGAAGCCTATCATGCGGTTCCGGATGTCGGCGGCGCGGTTTTCGCCGAGGTTTTTTATTTCCACGCCGTCAATGGTGTAGTCGCCGCTGTCGTAGTTGTCGAGTATGCCCATTATGTTGAGCAGCGTGGACTTTCCCGAACCCGAAGCACCCATTATAGAGACGAACTCCCCCTCGTTGATGTCGAGCGAAACGCCTTTCAACACATGGAGCTTTGTGCCGTTGTCGTATGTCTTGTTAATGTCTTTCAGGTGGATCATTGTTCCTGTTTGTTGTTTTTGTGTTCCGCGTAGAGTTTTTCTATTTCGCCGAAGTCTATCCCGAGCATATCCATGTGCCTGAAGAAGTCGGGCACGAACGATGAGAAGAACTCCTTTTTCCTTGCTTCCGTGATGATGCTGCGGCTGTCGGGAGTTACGAAATAGCCCAATCCGCGCTTGCTTCCGATTATTCCAAGCTGCTCAAGATAATTGTACGAGCGCACGGCGGTGTTGGCGTTCACCTCCATTTGGGATGCGTAGTCGCGCACCGAGGGTATTCTGCCTCCTTCCTCGTAAACGCCAAGCATTATCTCGTCGCAAATGCGCGTGGCGATTTGCTGGTATATTGATTTGCTGTCGTTGAAGTTCATGATTTGTCAAGTATTTTGTTTTTTGCCAAATGCCAAAGGGTTGAAATCTTTATTGTGCTGCACTGCATACGCGAGTATATACGCCAAGCCGACCACCAGCAAGCTATTGCAACGATAATAATGCGGTACGTAATGCTGCCGATGTTGAAACAGTCCAGCACCTCTATAAGGACAAATATTATTACCGGCATTATTATTAATGCTTTTTCTTTCCACACAGTTCCGCCAAGCGCGAACATTGCCAATCCTCCAATTATCCCCGCCCAGTCGTCCCAGTGAAGGTCGAAAGTGCCGTAGAACGGATTGTAGCCCCTGTTGGTGTATATTTCCAAAAGAGGGTCGTGTTGTGCCATTGCGGTATTGGATATGAATGCCATTTCGTTTGCCGACTTGCTTAGGGCTGCCAAAATTTCAAAGGCGGTGAGATACATTGCCAATGCAACCGCTATGCTGGTGCCGATACATATTATAATGCGTGAAAGGAATTTTTCGGACGCATTGGCTGGCAGCATCACCTCGCTTATGCAGTTTTTCTTTTTCCCCAGTCCGGCAAAAGCCTGCGATGCGGACAGCAATGCCGAAAATAGAACAACTTGCGTTATGGCGTAGCGCAGACTGTTTAGTGTCTCGAAATGTTCCATTCCCCAGTTTCCTGTGTAGCTGTTCATGGCAACCATCAGCGAAACAAGGGACAATGCCGCAGATATTGCCGCGCTGTGGGTGCACGCCTTGGAGCGGAGGGTGTGTCGCAGTATGAGTGCGAACCTCTGCACCGAGAATTTGTTTGTCTGTTTAAGGGTAATCATAGTTTCTCCTTTTTAGAATTTGCGGCGCAGTCCGCGCATGAAACTCATGAACGTGGGGCGCACGGCCTGCATACGCTTGAACATCCGCCACGTGAGCCAGAAGTTGAGCAGCGCCAATGCCGCCATAACGGCAATGTCCAATAAAAAGCCGGATGTAAACGCCGTTTCGGAATCATAGCGTATCATTACGCTCCGCAGTATGCGCACTCCCTCGACGTTTGTTACCGCCATGAGGAACGGCAGGAGAATGAGCGATGTGATAAACCAGCTTTTCTTTTTCCACAGCATCCCGCCGAGCAGGTATGTCGAGAATCCCAGAAGCACGAACGTGGAAGCCCCGGTGAGTATCGCCATTTCCTTTTCGCCCGGCACTCCGTAAAAGTGTATGTCGATGTTGGCTAACGGATTGAGACTTGCCCCGACAGGCGTTGCGGGCGAAAATACGCTCAGAACCGCAAATATCACCGACAGCACGAGCCAGGCTGCAAACGATGCCACTATTGTTCCGCAGAAAACCACCACGAGGCGGGCGAGAAACTTCTCCGCGTTTGTGGCGGGGAGCATTATGTGGCTTATGCGGCTGCCTTTGTCGGAGAGGCTGGCTGCGAAAAGCGATGCGCCTAATGTTGATCCCAAAGCCAAGGTTATGAACAGAAAGCCGCTCAAATCCCGAAAAATGTCGTAAGGCTTCCGTGTGTTCAATATGCTTGTGAAAAGAAAAAGCAGGTACATTAC
>CAKRMO010000263.1 GCA_934364765.1 uncultured Bacteroidaceae bacterium
TACCCGCTGTCCCTGCACTGAGCTTCTTTTATTTTTTGTGGAAAAGAGTTGTCGGTTATGCCGTCCAGCAGCTCTGACAAGTATTCCCTGCCGGGAGTTTCGGTAGGCGTGTCATACAGCGTGCGGAAACTTGTGCAAAGGCTGTCCTCTTCGTTCACAAGGTCCATGCGGTTGTAGAACTTGTAAGGGTTAACAAACCCGAAACGCATTCCGCAGGCATAGCGCACAAGCCCCTTGGTGGAATAATACTCTATCTGCGCAAGGCTCAGGTTTATGTCGCAAGTCTTGAAATCGAAATCCCGGAGCCGCCGCAACGCCTTTTCTATATAATAATGGTAAACGGCGGAAGGGTTTATGCCGTCGCGGCTCGCATACGAGAGAATTTTCTCCAGAGTGTCCACACGGCAGTCAGCCCCCTTGGTGTCTATCCACAAATAAGGCCGGCGCGAGGCATAATATTTGTCAACGAACAAATCAATGAAAGCCGTATCGCGTGAGGACAGGCGCAAAGAATCCAAGTACCACCCAACCTTTTTCGCGTCTATGGCATATTTTGCATTACGTAGCGTGTCGTAATAGCCGTACTCAATATTTCCGTATGGATGTGAAGCACTGTGTTTCCTGCAACCGGCAAGAAACACCACGAGGAAAGCCATAACGATTTCCCCTACAAGTCTCATTCCAAACAAGCGGCTTTAGCGGATAAATGTCTTGCGCACAACTTTCCCCACTTTCAGAATGTAGCATCCTCGCTGCAACCCAAGCGTAAAAGTCTTGTCGTTGCTGTCAACGCGATACGATGCCACTCTTACGCCGAGCACATTGTAAACCTCCAGCCTCTGACCTTCGGCATCCTGCACGCGCACTTCCTGATTGTCGGAATTGTTGTTTACGGTTATCTTTGCTTCGCCCACCGCTTCCTCTATGCCCGCAGTGCCGGCCTCAAAAGCCTGCATTGCCGAAGGGGTTGCAGCGAACGCCGCAGCCAGACACAATGTAAATATAAAACGGTTCAGCTTCATTTCCGTATCACTTATTTGCCACAAAGGTAGAAATTCTTTTCCACCCGGACAAGTTTTATTGTGTGAAAACGCAACTTTTTTTCATTTCACCGCAAATCCTGCCGCTTTCGGGCTTTTCTGCGTAATTTTGCAACGCGTCTGCACGGGCCTTGTCCGCTGCGTGTCGCAAGTCTGCATTAACCATGGCAAAGTCAAAAGTTCTCTTTCACATAATGGCCCTTCTCACCGCTACGGTGTGGGCCGTTACATTCGTGTCCTCAAAAATCCTGCTTTCATACGGCTTGCAGCCCGCCGAAATATTCTTTCTCCGCTTTCTGCTTGCCTATATAGGCATAATCCCTTTCGCCCCCAAGAGGCTGTGGTGCAAAAACACCAGGCACGAGATGCTTATGGCTGCGCTGGGCGTTACAGGCGGCTCGGCATACTTCCTTTTTGAGAACACCGCGCTCCAGTTCACCTCAGCCGGCAACGTGTGCCTCCTCGTATCCTCCACCCCGCTGCTAATCGCCCTGCTCGCCATTTGGCTCGGACGCGGCGAAAGGCTCACGCGCCGCCTCGTGTCCGGCTCGCTTGTGGCTTTCGTGGGGGTGGCGCTTGTGGTTGTCAACGACTGGTCTCACGTGCAGCTGAAATTTGCCGGCGACATACTCGCGCTGCTCGCCGCGCTCATGTGGGCGTTCTACCAGCACCTTGTAAAGCGGGCATACGGACATTATTCCGTGATGTTCATCACACGCAAGGTGTTTGCCTACGGCCTGCTTTCCATTATTATATACTTCCTGTTCTTCCCTCCAAGCATACCGCCCGCCGTCTTTTTCCACCCCGCCGTGGTGTTCAACCTCGTGTTCTTGGGGACAATAGCATCCTGCGTGTGCTTCGTTGCATGGAATTTGGTTATAGGGCAAATCGGCTCGGTTGCCTCGTCAAACTACCTGTACCTGCAGCCGCTCATAGCCGCCTCGGCGTCCGCCGTGGTGCTTGGCGAACCTGTTACGTGGGTTATGGCCGCGGGAATGGCACTTATCATAGCAGGAGTGTATTGGTCGGAAAGGCGATGACCTCTTCAAAAAACGCACAGGCGAACTATACGAAAAATTATATCTGAAATAATAAAAACTATGTCCTATGCAGGAAAAACTACATCAGACGTAGGAAAAATTATATCAGACCTTTTTTGCACCATTGCAAACATCTGAAAAACAATTCGTTATACCACACTTTCACAACACCGCCTTTTCCTTGAAAACCAGCACGTTACGCATTTTTGACGGCGGCCGCACCATCAAAGGGAATTAGGCAGTGGCAAAACGCAGGAAGCAGGATGTCTTACATCCGGGGGCTTATGTTTTTGCTTTCTTATCCCGAACTCAGGTTTTATAACACAGCCACGAAGCGCAGGTTCTGCAAAATTCACTACCTTTGCATGATTTAGCAGCAAAAGACATCTAAAAAACGGTACAGGAAATGGACAGCAAAACGGTTACGGTGAGCGACAAAAAGTTCAGGCTTCTTTACAGCGCGTCTGAAATAAACGCCCAAGTGGAGCGTGTGGCAAAGGAGATAAAGCGCGACATTGCCGGCCGCAAGCCCGTGTTCGTGTG
>CAKRMO010000264.1 GCA_934364765.1 uncultured Bacteroidaceae bacterium
ACCGTGGGGCGCAGGAGCGAGAACATGGTGTCAACTATGCTTGTGTCGCGGTATTTTATCAGTATCTTGGTGATTGTGAACATGAGTATGAACGACGGCAGCACCACTGCGAAGGTTGCCACAACGCTTCCCAGCACTCCCATCGAAGGTGGCATTCCCGCGTTCACAACGGCGGAGTAGCCCACGTAGGTTGCGGAGTTTATCCCTATTGGGCCGGGGGTCATCTGGCTTATCGCCACAATGTCGGTGAACTGCGACGTTGTGAGCCACTGGTATTTCGTAACCACCTCGCCCTGAATCATCGACAGCATGGCATATCCCCCGCCGAAACCGAACAGCCCTATCTTGAAAAACGTGTAGAACAGCAGTAAGAACAATAAAATTCCGCTCATGTCATTCCTGTGGTTTAATGTAGCGTGCGTATATGAACCCTCCGAGGCATACGAGCAGTATTATGTAAACAGGCGAGACCTGGAAAAGCCATATCGCCATTACGGCGCAAAGCGGCAGCCATACGTTTGAGAGCGTGATGCCCGCGCTTTTGGCAAGCCTGATGCACGGCGCGGCTATCAGCGCGACGACTGCGGGGCGTATTCCCTTGAATATCGCCTCCACCGTGGGGTTGTTCTCAAACCGGTGGAAAAACAGCGCGATTGCAAGTATTATCAGGAACGATGGCAGCACGCAGCCAAGCGAGCAGGCAATTGCGCCCGGCACTTTCCTAAGCCTGTAGCCTATGTTTATGCTCATGTTGACGGCAAAAACCCCGGGAACAGTCTGTGCCACGGCAAGCAGGTCGAGAAAGTCGCTTTTGCCAATCCATTTCTTCTTTTCCACAACCTCGTCCTCAATCATGGGCAGCATTACATAGCCTCCGCCTATGGTGAAAAGCCCTATGCGGAAAAACGTGGCGAAAAAACTCCAATACGTAGGCATAATCTATTGCAATTGCGGCTGAACCGTACGCAAAGTTAGCGTTTAAGGCGCAAAGCGCAAAACGTCGGCCTGCATTTTTGGAAATCCGCAAGGGCGCGGCACTTGTTCGGGCGGCGATTATATTGTGCGCTTGTCAAAAAGCGTATAGGCTTCATGAGGCGCGGGCGGCAAAAATGTGCGTTCATATTTGCCTGTGCCGTCTGAAAATCCTAAATTTGCATAATCTCTATTTTTCAGGATAATAAAAAACCGCATTAGCAACAATTATAATTTGCATGTCCCGCATTTTGGCATTGAGACTTTCGGCACTTGGCGACGTGGCCATGACTGTGCCTGTGATTTATTCGTTCGCGGAAAGTTTTCCGGGCAGCGAAGTCGTGGTGGTGTCGCGTGAAAAGTGGAGTGCGCTGTTTGCGAATATGCCCGCAAACGTGCGCTTCTACGGCATTGACCTGCAAGAATACGGGGGGTTGCGCGGACTGGAAAGGCTTTTCGGGGAATTGCGCCGCGAAAGGTTCGACGCCGTGGCGGATTTCCACAATGTGCTGCGCACAAAGTACCTTGATATGCGTTTCCGCATGGCGGGAGTGCCGGTGGCGGTTATCAACAAGGGGCGCAAGGAGAAAAGGGAACTTACAAGGCAGCAGCACAAAAAACTCGTGCAGCTGAAAACCTCCACGGAACGTTACGCCGATGTGCTTGCAAAGCTCGGCTTCACGTTCGACCTTGATTTCCGCTCGATATTCGGCGACGACGAGGGCGATGTGGGCACGCTTGCCCCTGTTGTGGGGGCGAAAAACGAGAACGAGTGGGTTGGCATCGCGCCTTTCGCACAGCACGAGGGCAAGATTTATCCTCTGGAGCTCATGGAGCACGTTGTGTCGCTGCTTTGCAAACGCCCGCAGCGCAAGATATTCATCTTTGGCGGCGGAAGCGAGGAGCGGCTTATTGCCGGAGAGTGGGAGAAACGCTACCCTTCGGTTACGTCGCTCGTGGGCAGGGGCAGGATGATTGACGAGCTTGGCGTGATGAGCCGCATGGACGTTATGCTTTCCATGGACTCGGCAAATATGCACCTGGCTTCGATTGTGGGGGTGAAGGTCTTTTCCATTTGGGGCGCGACGCACCCTGCGGCGGGCTTTTCGGCATGGGGGCAGACTCCCGACACGTTCATACAGACCGACATGGACTGCCGTCCGTGCTCGGTTTACGGAAACAAAAAATGCAGCCGTGGCGACTATGCCTGCCTCAGGCGCATTGACCCCAACCGCGTTGCCGAGAAAATAGAGACGGCACTCGAAACGAAAAAACTTTCAAGACAAAGATGAGGAACTTGGGCTACCGCTTTCTGCGCGGGGTGATTTACGCATTCTCACTGCTGCCTTTCAGGGTGATATATGTTTTCAGCGACATATTGTACGTGCTTGTCTATAAGGTTGTGGGCTACCGCCGCAACACAGTGCGAAAAAACCTGCGCAACTCGTTTCCCGGCAAGACGGAAAGCGAGCTGCGCGAAATAGAGCGCGGCTTTTACCATTCCTTTTGCGACAACATGGTGGAGATGTTCAAGCTCATTTCCATATCGCCCGAGGAAATCCACCGCCGGATGACTTTTTCGGGAAACGGCGAGATAGAAAAATCGCTCGAAACCCACCAGTTCTGCTTCATAT
>CAKRMO010000265.1 GCA_934364765.1 uncultured Bacteroidaceae bacterium
GCAACTTGAAGAAGTCGCTGCCTGTCTCTATACCGCCCCAATTGTCTCCGCATCCGCAACCGCAGCCATCGCCAGACCCGCTGCCCGAGCCGCATCCACAGCCACATCCCGAACCGCATCCGCAGCCATGGGAGTCTGTTCCAATTCCGTTGTTTTTTAGGATTTCGTTTGCCAGCTCCGCGCTGACTTTCTTTAATTTAGTCATAATTCTTTTTTTTGTCGCAGTACATTTTTCTGTTCTTTAGCACTTGGTTTTGTGTGTCCTGCTTTCACTCAACCAAGGTGCCGCATTTCAAGACGCTTTTGTGCACGTAAGCATCTTCCCGAACTGTGGGAGAAAATGCGTTTCGGGTCTCCCACAGATGGTGCAAATGTAAATATGTTTTTTGAAACAGCCAAATGTTTGGAAAGGGTTTTTGTGAAATATTTTTTCGGCAATTGTTGCATGAGCGGAAAAGCAATGTTGCTGTGCGCAAAATCGGCGCAAAATGCACGGGAAACGGGAACCGGCGCGGGCTGCGCAGCCCACGCCGGATGATCTTTCAGACAGAGTTCAAAGCCAATACCCTTCCCAAAGTTCTTCCCCCTTTGCGCAGCTGTCGCGCTTGAGCGTGTCGATGCGGTTTATCTCATCGGGTTCAATCCCTATGCCGCTATACATATTCCAGTTGTGCGAGATATCCAGATATCGCAGTTCGAGCCTTTCCTTATCCCAATACCCGGTTATTTTGAACTGGTACATGTCGCAGTTGCTGAGGTCGGCTTTTTCGACGCACCTTGGAATTCTTACGCTTGACAGCTTTGTGTTGTGCAGGTCTATTTCTCGCAATTTTGGAAAGCTGTCTCTGTCAAACCAGATGCAAGCATCTGCGTTCTTTACATACGCCACGCCTTTCTTGTTGCGGTCTGTTGTAAGGACCTTGCAATTGCTCATGTCCAAAATTTCCAAGGACTTTGGAAGTCGCTTATCCTCATTAAAGCCTCTTCTCCAAAAGTTGTTGCCTGACAGGTTCAGCTTTCTTATGTTGTACGTCTTGAGGTCGGGCAGATATTTCAGCCCCTGTCCTGAAAGGTCGCAGGTCTCAATAAAAGTCCCCTTGGGTAACGCCTTGAGTTGCTTCATGCTCTTTACGAGGATTACGGTGTTGTTCTTGCAATTGCTTGCACGATTGGTGTCCGTTCCGCCGTTGTGCGCTTTAAGCCCAGAGCAAACTGAAAGCACCAAAGAACATATTCCAACGAACATGAATATGGCTGTGTATTTGGCTTTCATTGTCTATTTGCCGTTATCCTTTTGTACTGATTTCTTTATTATGTTGTATCTTTTCCAAAAAATGCTGTCGGCTCTGTCGCATCTTGCCTTCAAAATGCTGTCGGCTTTGTCTTTGCTGACTCCGTAGGGATACCATTTTTTTAGGTTTTCAGCCATTTTCGTACCGCGTTTGAGGGTCTTCTTGTATGTGCGTAGGACCTTTGGTGCGCCGTACGTGCGTTTCAGCTTATACCTCATTGTGGTTTTCCCGCGTTCAAACGGATAGTAGTCAACGTGTACGGTCAGGGTTTTCATGCAGTCCATGTTTTCGAAAACCGGCGGGAAGAAGTACGCATAAGCCTTGAACTTGAATTTCATGTGGCGCTTGAACGTTTTTCCGTAAATCAACTGGTCGGGGCATGAAAAGCTGGCGAAGTGCTCAGGATTCAGATAATCATACGCATCAAGGTATGCATACCCGATGCTGTTTTTGTAATGGTTGTTTCGAGTCCCGAACCTTACAACCACCGTGAAGCGTATGCTGTCGGTGGGAGAGTCTATGCGTTTTGCAGGAAAGGCATAGTAGCAGTCCTTGTCTTCGGGAATGACGTAGTAGGAACTGTGTGGCATATAGAACATGTCGGGATGTTTTGCCAACGCTGCGCTGTCGGGTATTAGCGGTTTGCTCATGTCCACCTTGTTCCCGCTGTTTACTCCTTGCGCATGTCCCCCCACTGCGTATGCAAGTAGCAGCACCGTGGTTAACACTGCCTGTTTCATGGCCGTAAAGTGTTTGGGTTACTTTGTTACGCTTAGGTCTATTCTGCATCCGCTGTCATCGATACTGTTGCTCCCTGATAAACTCAGGGCGACGGTAACTGTGGCGGTGATGCCGCATATCCTCTCATAGAAGTCTGGGCCGCTTACGTGTCCCCTGGTGCTGAATGTTACCTGGTCGGGGTTGTGGCCGGTGTAGGACGATTTGTGCGTGGATGTTCCGTCCACGCTTCCTTTGTAAGTGAGTTCTTTGCCCTCGCTGTCGTATTCTGTCCGCGTCCCTCCGCTTATGCTTATCTCCACGGAGACGCTGTCGTACTCTATTTCTATTTTTGGGTCGGCTGTGTAGTCCTTTTTCTTTACAAGGTGTGCACTGTATATGATTGTCCCGTTTGCCGTGAACGGACAGCCCCTGTATGAATAGGAGCGCTCGACTCTCTTTATTTGGGTTGTGTGTCCGTATTCTATGTCTCCCGAGCCGCTTCCACTTCCGCTGCCGCTCCCGGAGCCGCAACCGCAGCCATCGCCAGACCCACAGCCGCAACCAGACCCGCTGCCCGAGCCACATCCGCAGCCA
>CAKRMO010000266.1 GCA_934364765.1 uncultured Bacteroidaceae bacterium
TTCCAAAAGTATGCGCCGTCTTTCCTTATGACAAAAATCTCAATGTCCTGCTTGTTGAGGGCCGAGGGTGCGGTGCGCTTGCCGTCCTCGCGGTTAATGCCGTTCGCAGCCCAAAGCAGGGTTGAAAGGTCTTGGTTGCTGAACTCCTTGTCGGAGAAGCTGCGCACCGACTGTCTGTTTTGCAGCGCGTCGATGAGGGTTGTCTTGAGCGACTTGTCGGGCTGCGGGAGTTTGATGCTGCTTTGCGCCCGGCATGACGCGGATGCCGCAATGGCGGCAATAAGCGCAAGGTTGCGGAAAAGTGAAATGTTCATGATTTTGCCTGTTTGTATTTTGCGGTAAAATTACGACTATTTTCCACAACGCGCAAACGCCCGCCGCATGATTTGTGGCGTTTTACTGGGGAATGTAGTGCTTTTTCAGACTAATATCCGTAACTTTGCAGCGACTGCGGTTCGCGCCCGGAGTTTTTGTTCCGTGCGCGATTAAAAGGGAAGCGGGTGGGAATCCCGCACAATCCCGTTGCTGTGTGTCTTTCGCAAAGTGCCGAGTGTGCCTTGCGTTACGCCCCAGAGGGTGATTTCCCGCCGTGCCGGCAGGCATGAAAGCCATTGCAGCCTTTGGCTGTGAGAAGGCGCGGGACATGACGAGCCAGAAGACCTGCCGCAGCCCATAATGTTCGGCACCTGCGAGGACGGGAACGGACAACATTCGGGGAATGCGCATTGTGCATTCTTCGAGGGGCGGTGTGCTTTGGTCTGCATCGCCAATGTTGTCGTGCGTGTTCCGTTTCTCCATAGGCCAGACTTGTAATGGAAGAAACGGAATGAGGAAATACATTATATATATGGCTGTGTTTTTTGTCTCCGGCGCGTATGCGCAGGGAAGCAACGCTTTGCGCGACACTCTTGACGCTCCGGCGTTGCCGGCGGCGGTGGTCAGCGGGCAGCGAAATGCCAACACGATAACCTCGCAACAGACTCTTGACGGCGAAAGCCTGAGGCGCATGAACTCGTACAGCGTTGCCGATGCCGTGCGTTATTTTTCGGGCGTGCAGCTCAAGGACTACGGCGGAATAGGCGGGCTTAAAACCATAGACGTGCGCAGCATGGGCACGGAACACACCGCCGTGAGCTATGACGGAGTGGAGATTGTAAATGCGCAAAACGGCGTTGTTGACCTCGGAAGGCTCTCGCTTGCAAATGTGGGCGGCATAACTTTGAGCAACGGCGGAAACAGCGGAATTTTCAAGCCAGCACGCAATTTCGCTTCGGCATCGAATGTGGACATTGCCGCACGCAGCCCGGAGTTTCACGGCAGGGCGCATACCCTGCGTGCCGTGGTGCAGGGCGGCTCTTTCGGCACATTTTCGCCCGAGGTGCTTTGGGAACAGAAATTGTCGGAAAAGACAGCCTTGCAGGTTGACGCCGCGTGGCTCACGTCAAACGGAAGATACAAATACCGCTACCATATGGACGGCGGATACGACACCACCGCCACGCGGCGCAACGGCGACATAACGGTGTTGCGGGGCGAGGCTTCGCTCTACGGTCGTCTTTCGGGCGGCAACTGGCGTGCAAGGGGCTATGTTTATTCCTCGCGGCGCGGGCTGCCCGGCGCGGTGGTGAGAAACCGCCTTTCGCACATCGACCGCCAAAGGGATGTGAACACTTTTGTGCAGGGCGCACTCACAAAACGCCTCGGCAACTATTCGCTGCTTGTCAACGCAAAACTCACATACGACTATCTTCATTATTTCTACGACCCGCGCCGCGACCAGGGGGCTATGTTCATAAACAACCACTACCACCAGAGCGGCGTGTATGTTTCGGCGGCAAACAAATACGATTTCTCGGAAAACATACAAGCATCCATTTCGGCAGACTATGCCCTTGACGTGCTTAATGCCGACCTCCGCGAGTTTGCAAAGCCTTTGCGCAACAGCGTTTTCGCATCGGCGGCGGTAAATGCCCGCACGGGGGATTTTGAGTTTCAGGGAAACGCTTTGCTTACATACGTCAGCAACCGCGCAAGAAACAGCAACGGCGGAAAAAGCTCGGAACATAAAGGCTTTACCCCTGCCGTGTTTGCCGCGTGGCATCCCGCATTTTTGCCCGGACTTACTATGCGCGCATTCTGCAAGCGTTCCTACCGTGTGCCCACGTTCAATGATGTGTATTACACATTTATAGGAAATTCCAACCTCAAGCCCGAATATGCCACACAGGTTGGCGGCGGCGTTTCGTGGCGCATCCCGAAGGAGGAAAAGGCGTTGAAAAACCTCGAAGTCAAGCTCGATGGCTACATAAACCGCATATCCGACAAAATTATAGCCGTGCCGACAACAAACCAGTTCCGCTGGACGATGGTGAACCTCGGAAAGGTTGTGGTGCACGGGCTTGACGCGAGGCTGGAAACGGCTGTGGGATTGGGGGGCGTGGACATAGGCGCAAAGGCAACATACACGTGGCAGCGTTCAATGGACTGCACCGACAAAGACAGCCCCTACTATAAGGGGCAGATAGCCTACATTCCTAAGCATTCGGCTTCGGCTGTGGCAAATGTGGCGTGGAAAAAATGGAGTGCGGACTACAGTTTTTTATA
>CAKRMO010000267.1 GCA_934364765.1 uncultured Bacteroidaceae bacterium
CCCAGGGCCTGCATAATCTTTTCGGCATACACGCGGCGGTGCGAGTAGGTCTCTATGTTTGCCATGCGGTGCCATTGCCCGTCGTTTTCGTATGCCTTCGCGGCGGCGAGCTGTATGGCGCGGAACGTGCCGCTGTCTATGTTGCTCTTCACTTTCAATATCCACTGTATGAATTGGGCGTTGCTTGCGGCAAGTCCCACGCGCCAGCCCGGCATATTGTGGCTTTTGCTCATCGAGTTGAACTCAATGCAGCAGTCCTTTGCCCCCTCGACCTGCAAAAGGCTTATGGGATGCTCGTTCAGGATGAAGCTGTAGGGGTTGTCGTTCACCACCACAATGTTGTGCCGCCTTGCAAAATCCACGAGCCTTTCGTATGTTTCGCGACAGGCATTCGCGCCGGTGGGCATATTTGGGTAATTGCTCCACAGCAGTTTCACGCCCGAGAGGTCCATGCATTCAAGTTCGTCAAAATCGGGCTGCCAGTTGTTTTCAGGACGCAGGTTGTAGTTCACCACCTGCGCTCCGAGAAGTTTGCTCAGCGAAGTGTAGGTGGGGTATCCCGGATTGGGCACAAGCTCCTTGTCGCCGGGATTTACAAACGCCAGGGTTACATGCAGTATGCCCTCTTTCGAGCCTATCAAAGGCTGTATTTCCGTGGCGGGGTCCAAATCAACGTCAAACCATCGCTTGTACCACCGCGACATTGCGTTTCTCAGTTCCGTCGTGCCCATTGTGGGCTGGTAGCCGTGGGCTTCGGGAAGCTGCGCCACGCGGCAAAGCTCGTCCACAGTGGCTTTTGACGGCGGCATGTCGGGGCTGCCTATCGCCAGGCTTATGACGTTTTTGCCCTCGGCGTTCATTCGGGCAACCTCTTTCAGCTTGCGGCTGAAATAGTATTCGCTCACCGAGCCGAGACGTTCGGCGGGGACGATGGCATTATTTTTTTGCAACATATTCTCCAAGATTTTTCAGTTCACGTGTCAGTGGTTTTATTGCGTCCATGCTTTGGTGGAAACGCACGTAGTCGTCGTAGGTTACGTCGATGTAGAACAGGTATTCCCATTCGCGCCCTATTATGGGCAGCGACTGTATTTTTGTGAGGTTTATCTTATAGAACGAGAAGATTGAAAGCACCTGCGACAGGCATCCCTCGTCGTCGGGCAGCGAGAATACAAGGCTGCACTTGTTGCAAAGCCTCGCGTCCCTCACAAGGTCGGCGTTCCACGGGTCGGTAAGCACAAGAAAGCGCGTGAAGTTGTGCTTGTTGTCCTGTATTCCCTCCTCGAGCACCTTCATTCCGTAAAGCGGGGCGGCATCCTTGTGGCATATTGCGGCGTGTCCCTTCAGGTGTCTGCTGCTTATGTGCCGGGCTGCCCCCGCCGTGTCGTCGTCCTCCACCACACGCAGCTGGGGGTGGCTCTTCAAAAAGCGGTAGCACTGCATAAGTGCCACAGGGTGGGAGTTCACTTCCGAGAGGGTGTCCCAGTCGTCTTCGGGCAGACACATTATGCTGTGCTCTATTTGCAGCTTGTGTTCGCCCACAATTGTAAGCCCGCTTTCCAAAAGCAGCTCGTAGTTGTGGAGCAGGCTTCCCGCAATGGTGTTCTCTATCGCCACGAGGGCAAAGAGCGACCCTTCGTGCCTCATCTCGTCAAACACCTTCTCGAAAGTGTCGCAGCAGATGAGCTCGATGTCCTCGCCCGCAAAATACTGGTGTGCCGCTATGTCGTGGAAAGAGCCCTTTATGCCTTGTATTGCTATCTTCTTCATTTCATCGTGTTGTAACAAAAAATCCCGCCTCATGTTGAAGCGGGATTTTGTATTTTGTTTCGTTTGTTTTGTTCCTGTTTATGCGTACAACGTCCCGCTTCGCTTTGTTCCGGCAAAGTAATAAAAGTAAAAGCTAAACGCTGTGCTGAAATTGTTCATATATTCTCGATGATATTTTGCTTATCGGCGACAAAATTACACATTTTCCCCAACATCCCAAACAAAACGCAATGTTTTTTTGATTTGCCGGACATTTTTCCGTGAAAGCGGTTGTATGTGGCGCAACATAAAACAAAAGCCGGTTTGTGCTTCATCTCTCTCAAAAAAGGGAGCGCATCGTGAAACGGTTATTTTGCTGTCGTCTTGCTTCGACCGTGGTGAGCGTGTTGAACGTTCGGTGTAAGTGTGTGCTTCGGTCGAAGTGTGAGCGTTGAACGTCCGTTGTAAGACTACTTTTCCACCTCCTCAAGCCAAACTTGCGGTTTGTACAGGTTTCGTCCATAGGCAATATAGTATGGAAGCAGCACGCCGCCCCACGGCGTGTCGCCGTTGGGCTTTTTTGAAGAGTAGGTTTTTGTAGTGAGCATATTGGTGTGGAGCACGTCTTTGTCATACTTGTTGCCGTAAGCCGCGTCGGGGTCAAAATACACCTTTTCGCCCCTGCTCTCATGGGCATAGACAATAGGGCCTTCCTGCACGGCAAAGCGGTTGTCCGCATTCTGCACAGTGCGTATGCGCCTCACCGCCGTCTGCATGGAAAGGCGTATCACGTCATCGCTCTGCCACACGAGGTCTATCGTTATGTAGACGT
>CAKRMO010000268.1 GCA_934364765.1 uncultured Bacteroidaceae bacterium
GGGTTGGGGTTGTCGGTTTTGTATTGCGTGAACATGGGTGCCGCCAAGTTGTCTGCCGGCAAGGATATGATGTTTTTCCGTATAGCTTGCAGGTTCTGCAAAAAGATTAAAACTTCGTATCTTTGCACACGTGATTGAAAACACCGTAAAGCTTGACAACATAGCCACCGCTTACGGACGTAACGCCGGGGCTTGCGTAACAAAGGAGTTTTCCGCTTCTTTGCCCGCTGGGTCTTTCACTTGCGTTCTTGGAATGAACGGCGCGGGCAAGTCAACGCTTCTGCGCACAATGGCGGGGCTTCAGCCGCCGCTTTCGGGGCATATATATATGCTTGGCAGGGACGTGGCCCAATGTTCGCGGCGCGAATTGGCGCGTGTGGCGGGCGTGGTGCTTACGGAACGCCAGGCTTTCAGTGCGCAAATGACTGTGGAGGAACTTGTGTCGCTTGGCAGAATACCATATACTGGTTTCATGGGGAAACTTTCAGCCGCCGACCGCGAGATAGTGGAGAACGCGCTCGTGCGGACAGGCATCGGGGAAATGCGGGCAAGAAGAATTTCCTCGCTTAGCGACGGCGAACGTCAGAAGGCGATGATAGCCAAGACGCTTGCCCAGCAAACGCCGGTGATACTGCTTGACGAGCCGACGGCGTTCCTCGATTTTGAAAGCAAGCTGGAGACGTTCAGTCTGCTGCGAAGCCTCGCCAAGGAAAACGGCAAGACTGTGGTGGCGGCAACCCACGACTTGGGCACGGCTTTCCATTCCGCCGACATTCTGTGGGTTATGCGCCGTGGCACGAAGCCTGTGTGCGGCAGTCCGAAGGAGCTTGCGGCCGCCGGTGCGCTCGATGTCTTTTTCAATATGCCGGGGGTGGATTTCAACCGCGAGAAAATGATTTACTCCATATCTCTTGAAAGTTAGGAAATGATAGTCTGCATAGCTGAAAAGCCGAGTGTGGCGCGCGACATAGCACAGGTGCTCGGGGCCACCGAACGCCACGAAGGGTATATCGAGGGAAACGGTTACCAGGTTACGTGGACTTTCGGCCATCTTTGCGAACTGAAGTACCCCGAGGATTACTATGAACCGTGGCACAGGTGGAGTCTTGCCGCCCTGCCCATGGTGCCGCCGCGCTTCGGCATACGCCTAAAAAAAGACCGTGGGGTGGCAAAGCAGTTCAAGGTGATAAAGGGGCTTTTCCAAAAGGCGGACAAAATAATAAACTGCGGCGATGCCGGACAGGAGGGCGAACTTATACAAAGATGGGTGCTGCAAATGTCGGGCGCGAAGTGCGGCGTTGAACGCCTGTGGATTTCCTCGCTTACCGAGGAGAGCATTCGCGAAGGCTTCAATTCGCTCAAGGACTCGTCGGCATACAAAAACCTTTATGAGGCGGGGCTTTGCCGCGCAATAGGCGACTGGCTTCTGGGAATGAACGCCACGCGGCTTTATACCCTGAAGTTCGGCTCGCAGGAGCGCGGCGCACAACCGCTGTCGGTTGGCAGGGTGCAGACTCCCACGCTGGCAATGATTGTGAACCGCCAGAACGAGATAGACAACTTTGTGCCGCAGCCCTATTGGGTTCTCACCACCAACTATCGCGGGGCGGTTTTCACGGCGACAGGCGGCAATTACAGCGATGAGGACAAGGCCCGCGAGGCTCTTGCCAAAATCATGGGCAGGGACTTCACCGTTGACGGCATAACGCGCAAGGAGGGCAAGGAAGCTCCGCCGCGCCTTTTCGACCTCACCTCGCTGCAAGTGGAGTGCAACAGGAAATTCTCCTTTTCCGCCGAAAAAACTTTGCAGATTGCGCAAAGCCTTTACGAGAAACACGTTACCACCTACCCGCGTGTTGACACCACATATCTTTCCGACGACATCTTTCCCAAGTGCAAGGCAATACTAAACTCGCTCAGGCAGTATGCCGACATTTTGCAGCCCTTGCGAGGAAAGGCGTTGAAGAAAAGCAAGAAGTTTTTCGACACCTCCAAGGTTACCGACCACCACGCCATAATCCCTACAGGCGTTGAGGCAAATTCGCTCGTCCCCGACGAGGCTAAGGTTTACGATCTCGTGGCGCGCCATTTTATCGCGGCGTTTTATCCCGACTGCATTTTTGCCACAACAACTGTGCTCGGTCATTGCGAGGATGTGAAGTTCAAGGCAACAGGAAAGCAAATTCTCGAACCGGGATGGCGCAACGTGTTCCCTGTGCAAAAGCGCGATGATGACGATGAGGAGGAAAACAAGAAAGACGTTCCCGAAGCGGTGTTGCCCGATTTCGTGAAAGGCGAGAGCGGTGCGCACAAGCCCTCTGTTGCCCAAAAGACCACCCAACCGCCCAAACCGTTTACCGAGGCAACCTTGCTGCGGGCAATGGAGACTGCGGGAAAGAACGTTGAGGACGACTCCCTGCGCGATGCCTTGAAGGAGAACGGAATAGGGCGGCCTTCCACACGCGCCGCCATAATAGAGACGCTTTTCCGCCGCAGGTACATCGCCAAGCAGCGCAAGTCTATTTTTCCAACAGCCACGGGGCGCGAGCTTATAGCCACA
>CAKRMO010000269.1 GCA_934364765.1 uncultured Bacteroidaceae bacterium
CCCTATCACAGGCCGATGCGTTGCTTTTTACCGCCAACCGCTTTTCCAACTTCCTGCAAACACAAAGGCAACCCCGCATTCAGTGGATTTTTACTTCTTTTGTTTCATAATTAGCCCGATAAGTTGTAATTTTGCGTCTGAAATTGCACCCATCAGACCATTGGCGTTTGCGCGGCGCAACTTTTGAAACTGCAAACAATAAGATAATGAACATTTCTTATAAATGGCTTAAAGAGTATGTGGATTTCTCCCTTACTCCGCAACAAGTTGCCGATGCACTGACATCGGAAGGTCTTGAGGTTGATTCCCTTGAAGAGAAGCCCGCCATTCGCGGCGGCCTGAAAGGCGTAGTGGTTGGCGAGGTGCTTACCTGCGCCCCCCACCCCGACAGCGACCACATGCACATTTGCTCCGTAAACCTTGGCGGAAGCGAACCCGTGCAAATAGTATGCGGCGCATCAAACATTGCCGCCGGACAAAAAGTGATGGTAGCCACCATAGGCTGCGTGCTGTATGACGGCGACAAGGAATTCAAGATAAAGAAATCGCGCTTGCGCGGCGTTGACAGCTACGGGATGATTTGCGCGGAAGACGAAATCGGCGTGGGAAAAGACCACAACGGCATAATTGTGCTTCCGCCCGACACCGTTCCCGGAACTCCAGCCGCCGAATACTACAACCTGGAAAGCGATTATGTAATCGAAATCGACATAACGCCAAACAGGGCTGACGCTTGCTCGCACTATGGGGTTGCACGCGACCTCTACGCATGGCTCGTGCGCAACGGATATGAAACAAGCATACACCGCCCCTCCGTTGACGGTTTCAAAATCGACAACGAGGATCTGGACATAGCCGTTGAGGTGGAGAACACCGAGGCTTGCCCAAGATACTGCGCCATAACCGTAAAGGACTGCCAAGTTAAGGAAAGCCCGGAATGGCTGAAGGCGAAACTCGAGACAATAGGCTTGCGCCCAATCAACAACATTGTTGACATAACCAACTATATAATGATGGCATACGGCCAGCCGCTGCACTGTTTCGATGCCGACATGATAAAAGGCAACAAGGTGGTGGTGCGCACAATGCCCGAAGGCACTCCGTTCATTACACTCGACGGCGCGGAACACAAACTTTCGGAAAAAGACCTTGCCATTTGCAATGCAGAAGAGCCCATGTGCATAGCCGGCGTGTTCGGCGGCAAAGGCTCAGGCACATACGACACCACCAAGGACGTGCTTTTTGAAAGCGCATACTTCAACCCCACATGGATCCGCAAAAGCGCACGCCGGCACGGACTCTCAACCGATGCAAGCTTCCGCTTTGAGCGCGGCATCGACCCCAACGGACAAATCTACGCCCTAAAACAGGCGGCGATGCTTGCCAAGGAACTTGCCGGCGGAAAGATTGCCATGAGCATCAAGGACGTAAGGAAAGAGGAGGCAAAAGACTTCATCGTCGATTTGAACTACGCCTATGCATTCAACCTCATGGGGAAAACAATTGGCAAGGACATTATAAAGGAAATCGTAACGAGCCTCGAAATGAAAATCCTTGAAGACCGCGAAGACGGCCTCAAACTCGCTGTGCCCCCATACAGGGTTGACGTTACGCGCCCCTGCGACGTCGTGGAGGACATCCTGCGCATATACGGCTACAACAATGTGGAAATACCGGCTTCCATAAACTCAACCCTCACTATCGAAGGCGAGGAAGACCGTTCGCACAAGCTGCGCGACATTGTAAGCGAACAGCTTGTCGGATATGGGTTTAACGAAATTATGAACAACTCGCTTTCAAAGACATCGTATTATGAACCGCTAAACGAAATGTCCTTGAATGCCGCCGTTAAAATAATGAACCCCCTGAGTTCCGACTTGGGCGTGATGCGCCAGACTCTGCTCTTCGGCGGATTGGAGAACATTCAGCGCAACCTTAACCGCAAAATTGAGGATTTGAGGTTCTTTGAATTTGGCAATTGCTACCACTACGATGCAGCAAAGCTCACTGACGACAACCATTTCGCGGCCTACAGCGAAGAAATGCACATGGGCTTATGGCTTGCCGGGAAGCGCAACCACAATTCATGGGTAAGGGAAAACGAAAAGACAAGCATTTACGAGCTGAAAGCACACGTTGAGAACGTGTTCCGCCGGCTTGGGGTGCAGGCACAGGCGTTGAGCATGAGCGAAACCGACGGCAACGACATTATGAGCGTGTCGTTGAAATACTCTGCGCACAACGGAAAGTTAATTGCCGAAGTGGGCATCGTAAAGCATACAATCCTGAACAAGTTCGACATTGCCGGAGAGGTGTTCTTTGCTGACATAAACTGGACAAACCTGATGAAGATGACACGCAAGAACAAAGTTGTGTATTCCAAGCTCAGCAAATTCCCGCCAGTAAGCCGCGACCTCGCATTGCTTGTAAAATCGGGCGTGAAATTCGCCGACATAGAGCGCGTGGCGCGTGCCACAGAAAAGAAACTTCTGAAAAGCGTGGAGCTGTTCGATGTTTACGAAGGCAAAAACATAGGAGAAGGCATGAAGAGCTACGC
>CAKRMO010000270.1 GCA_934364765.1 uncultured Bacteroidaceae bacterium
CCCCCGACTACAACACCGTCGGCGGGCTTATACTCGACCTTTTGGAGCGCATTCCCTCGGCGGGTGAAACACTTGAGTGGAAAACTTTCAAGTTCCGCATAACGAAGATGGACGGCACGCGCATCGACACGCTGCTTGTGCGCCACACCCCGCAACCGAAAGACGACGGCAAAGGCAAAGAGGAATAAGGCAAACGCCGCAAAAAATCAACCTCCGGTTAGCCGGCAACCGGTGCCGCCGCAGGGGCGTGTTGCATACGCCCTAAAATGCGCCAATCCAATTTCCTTTTTTGCGCAATGCAATTTTGGGCGGTAAAGCCGCCCCTACAAATGTCGCAAAACCAAAGTTGACGACCGTTTTCCAAACACCCCGAAAACTGCATAGGACACAGGAAAAACTATGTCCTATGCAGGAAGAATTATGTCTGATGTAATTCAAACTACATCAGACCTTTTTTTGACGTTTGCAAACGCCTGTAAAACAAAAACTTGTACAGATTGTGCAAATTAAGGATAATGTGGTGAAAAACAGAATGTTGTGTTATTTGGGACAAATCCAAGGCTTGCCTGGGTTTTTGCGTTTGCGGAAAATAAACCAGACGGCAAAGGGGAAAGTCCCGCCAAAAATCGCTATATTCGCACACAGAAATATATCTGTCAATGCAAAACGGCAAACTTCTTTGGGTGGACGATGAAATAGACCTGCTGCGCGCCCACATAATCTTTCTCGAAAACAAGGGCTACAGCGTGGACACGGCGACAAACGGCGTGGACGCGCTGGAGATGTGCGGGAGCGGCGGCTACGACCTTATAATGCTCGACGAGAACATGCCGGGGCTCAGCGGGCTTGAAGTGCTGACGCGCATAAAGGAGGCCCTGCCCGCCACTCCCGTGGTGATGGTTACGAAGAGCGAGGAGGAGGACATCATGAACCAGGCCGTGGGGCAGAAGATTGCCGATTACCTGATAAAGCCCGTAAACCCGAACCAGATATTGCTTGCGCTGAAAAAAAACATACACAAGCGCGAGATTGTTGACGAAGTTACGCTCACCGGCTATCGGCAGGAATTTGGCAGGATAAGCGCACAGATAAGCGATTCCATGTCGCCCGACGACTGGATGGAGGTTTACCGCAAACTTGTGTATTGGGAGCTCGAGCTGCAGGACACCGGCGGGGCGATGGACGAGGTGCTGCGTATGCAGAAAGAGGAGGCGGATGTGGCGTTCGCCAAGTTTGTCAGAAAGAACTATATGTCGTGGATAGACAGTCCCGACAAACGCCCCATGATGAGCAACGACCTGTTCCGGAAAAGGGTGTTCCCGCTTTTGGACAGGGGCGAAAAGGTGTTCATGATAGTGTTCGACAACCTCAGATATGACCAGTGGCGCATTCTGAGCCGCGACATAGCCGGGTTGTTCTCGGCGGACGAAGAACTTTACTTCAGCATCCTGCCCACAGCCACGCAGTATGCCCGCAATGCCATTTTCGCGGGGCTCATGCCCTTGCAGATAGAGGAGATATTCCCCGGACTTTGGGTGGATGAGAGTGAGGACGAGGGAAAGAACCTCAAAGAGAAAGAACTTATAGCCACACAGCTTGCGAGGTTCCGCCGCAAAAACAGCTTTTCCTACAGCAAGGTGAACGACTCGCAGGCGGCGGACAAGTTGCTCTCGCAGTTTTCGCAGCTCGAAAGGAACGATTTGAACGTGCTGGTGGTTAATTTCATCGACATTCTTTCCCACGCCCGCACCGAGCAGAAAACCGTAAGGGAACTTGCGGCAGACGAGGCGGCATACCGCAGCATAACGCTCTCGTGGTTCAGGCACAGCGCGATGAAGGAGCTTTTCGGGAAACTTTCCTACAAGGGCTTCACCGTTGTCGTTACCACCGACCACGGAAGCATTCGCGTGGGGCAGCCGTCAAAGGTTGTGGGCGACAGGGAAGTGAACACCAACTTGCGCTACAAGCTCGGGAAAAACCTGAAGTACAACGGCAAGGAAGTTTTCGACGTGCGCCGCCCCGCAGAGGCGGGACTGCCTTCGCCCAACCTTTCGACTTCCTACATCTTTGCCACAGGCAGCAGGTTTTTCGCCTATCCCAACGATTTCAACCATTACGCACGATACTACACCAACACGTTCCAGCACGGCGGCATATCGATGGAGGAGATGATAGTGCCTTTTGTAACCCTCCGCCCCAAACGCCGCTGAACGCAGGGCGCAGAAACAATAAAAGAAAAAGGAAATGGAAATAAGAATACCCGATTTGAACAGCATTGATGCGGCTGCCGCGCAGTTTGTGGAACACATGGGCGACCGCCGGATATTCGCCTTTTACGGCAAGATGGGAGCCGGCAAAACCACGTTCATACGCGCCGTTTGCCGCAAGCTCGGAGTGGAGGAGGAAGTTACTTCCCCGTCGTTTGCCATAGTGAACGAGTACAGGAGCGAGACTTCCGGGAGAAGCATATTCCATTTTGACTTCTACCGCATAAAGAGGGTGGAGGAGGTTTACGACCTTGGTTACGAGGACTACTTTTACGGCGGCGGGC
>CAKRMO010000271.1 GCA_934364765.1 uncultured Bacteroidaceae bacterium
AGCCTTGCCTCATCCAAGGACGTGTTTCCCAATTCGCTGTCGAGCCGGGTTTTTAATTCAATAAACCTGTACAGCCTTTCGTTAAGCGAACCGCCCGACACTTTTTGATCCAACAGATTTATGTCAACATTTATCTTACCGTTTTCAATAACCACCGGCATCACGCTCACATTGTCCAGGTAAAGTTCCGCCATGCAAGTAGAGTCCACTTTTCCGTCAAAGACGAATTTGCCGTGTATTACTTCACAAGAGTCTATATTCTTCACCCCTTGCAGGGTGCGGTTTTTCAAATACAGAGTTTTCCCGTCAAGCATGGGCAAGGACGTATTGCCCACGATGGAATACTGCTCCAGACATGAAGTCGCCGACAGCATCACACCTATCAGGCAAAGTGCCTTCGTAATTTTCAAACCTTTTACATTTGGCATACTAACCTTGCATTATTGAAAACACATAGCAAAAATAATAACGAAATCATTAGAAACAGGCTTCGGAACGCGTGCACACACGTTTTTTATGTATTTTTATCACAACACGGCTGTTTTGTAAACAAATCATATTCGTTTTTCCTACCACACGAATATTTTCCGTCCCTCCGCTACACCTTTCCTCATGATACCCAACGCAAGAAAGTGATAACAAACTCCCCTCTTTTCCAGCGAAAATCGTTACTTTTGCGCAAAATAAAGCATCTGACAAATGGCAAAAGAAATATCAGGACTTACAAAACGCAGTGAAAACTACTCTGCGTGGTATAACGAACTTGTTGTCAAAGCCGGCCTTGCGGAACAATCCGATGTGAGAGGCTGTATGGTGATAAAACCCTATGGCTACGCCATATGGGAAAAGATACAGCGTTCGTTGGACGATGAATTCAAGAAGACAGGCGTGCAAAACGCATATTTCCCCCTGCTGATACCAAAATCGTTTCTGTCGAAAGAGGCGGAACACGTGGAAGGCTTCGCCAAGGAATGCGCGGTTGTAACCCATTACCGTCTGAAGACAAACGAGGAACATAACGGTGTTGTTGTCGACCCGGCCGCAAAGCTTGAGGAAGAACTCATTATACGCCCGACCTCGGAAACCATTATATGGAACACGTTCCGCAACTGGATACATTCATACAGAGACCTGCCCCTGCTGGTGAACCAATGGTGCAACGTGATGCGCTGGGAAATGCGCACAAGGCTGTTCCTGCGCACAAGCGAATTTCTTTGGCAGGAAGGGCACACCGCGCACGCCACACGCGAAGAAGCCGAGGAACGCGCAAAACTTATGCTCAAAGTATATGCCGATTTTGCAGAAAACAAAATGGCAGTCCCCATTGTACAGGGCGTAAAGAGCGAAACCGAAAGATTTGCCGGCGCACTCGACACATATACAATAGAGGCCATGATGCAGGATGGCAAAGCCCTTCAAAGCGGCACGTCCCATTTCCTCGGACAGAATTTCGGAAAAGCCTTCAACGTGCAATTCCTCGACAAGGACAACAAGCCGCAATACGCATGGGCCACTTCATGGGGAGTTTCAACAAGGCTCATGGGCGCACTTATCATGGCCCACTCCGATGACAACGGACTTGTCCTGCCACCGGAACTCGCACCAATACAGGTTGTGATTGTTCCCATTTTCAAAAACGGCGAACAGGAAAAGTTCGACCAAACCCTCGCCCCCCTAAAAGAGCGTCTGGAAAAGCGCGGCGTATCCGTCAAATACGACAACAGCGACAACAAACGCCCCGGCTTCAAGTTTGCCGACTACGAGTTGCGCGGAGTACCCGTGCGCCTTGTCATGGGAGGAAGAGACTTGGCCAACGGCACAATAGAGCTGATGCGCCGCGACACTCTCGAAAAAGAAACCGTGCCTTTCGACGGCATTGAAGAAAGAGTGGCGGAACTTCTGGCCGAAATGCAGAGTAACATTTTCCAGAAAGCAAAAAAATACCGCGACGAGCACGTTTACACTTGCGACAACTACGAGGATTTCAAGGAGCGGATTAAGAATGGCGGATTTTTCCTTTGCCCATGGGACGGCACAAAGGAAACTGAAGCGAGAATAAAGGAAGAGACGCAAGCCACAATACGCTGCATACCTTACGGCTACAGCCAGGAAAATCTCGGCAACGACATGGTAAGCGGCAAACCTGCCGTAAAACGTGCGTTAATAGCCAGAGCTTATTAGCCACCTGCGCATAAAGAACAATCTCAAAAGCGGTCTTGTCTGAAAACAAGACCGCTTTGTTTTACACCCGGGCTTTTAGTTAAAAAACGGGGGAATTATTCATCCTGAATAAAATTGCCGGAAACAAAGCGGTATTCCGCAAAAACTACATCAGACATAAATCAAACTACATCGGACATAGGAAAAATTACATCAGACATAATTTTCGCCCCATGCAATCCCCTGTCATACAGTAACATATAACACCACACCAGATTTAACACAAACTGCTGGCTGTCAACAAATAACAAAGCCGGCAGCCTTGACGGTCCTTCCAGCACTATTGCATATCCTTCGTACAGCATTTGGTTGCCGC
>CAKRMO010000272.1 GCA_934364765.1 uncultured Bacteroidaceae bacterium
TCTCTGCATAGGCACGCCCACCCCGAGAGATTTGAAAGTTCCGGGACGCGAGCTGAAAGGCGTGTATTTTGCACTGGAACTGCTCTCGCAACAAAACCGCATTCTTGCAGGCGCGAATATACCCGCCGAAGAACTGGTTAACGCCAAAGGCAAAAACGTTCTTGTCATAGGCGGCGGAGACACTGGTTCGGACTGCATTGGGACTTGCATACGCCAAGGGGCAAACAGCGTTACGCAAATTGAGATTATGCCCAAACCTCCAGTAGGTTTCAATCCCGCAACCCCATGGCCCGAATGGCCGAGAATATTCAAGACCACTTCCTCGCACGAAGAAGGCTGCACGCGGCGCTGGCTTATAAACACAAACTGTTTCATAGGCAAAGACGGACACGTGGAAGCTGCGGAGCTTGAAGAAATAGAATGGTCGAAGCCCACTGACGGAAGCCGTCCGCAAATGGTTCCCACAGGGAAAAAAGAAATTTTCAAAACCGACATGGTGCTTCTTGCAATGGGATTTTTGCGCAATCCCGAGCAAAAATACCCGGAAAACGTTTTTGTTGCCGGAGACGCGAAAAACGGAGCAACGCTTGTTGTGAAAGCGATGGCTTCGGGGCGTGATACTGCCGGCAAGATAGACAAATATTTAAAGGAGAAATAAAAAACATAACCAAACTCATAAAACTACAAGATTATGTCAACACTGAGATTCAAAGTAGTAGAAGAGGCTTTCAGCAAAAAGCCGGTAGCAGTTGCACAGCCTGCGGAACGTCCTTCCGAATATTTCGGAAAGAACGTGTTCAACAAGGAGAAAATGCGCCGCTATCTCCCCAAGGACGTGTTTCGCAAACTCACCGACACCATTGAAAACGGAGGTGTTCTTGACCGTTCAATAGCCGATGCTGTAGCAGAAGGCATGAAGCGTTGGGCTATCGAAATGAAGGCCACACACTACACCCACTGGTTCTCTCCGCTCACAGAGGGCACTGCCGAAAAGCATGACGCTTTTGTCGAGCCGGACGGGCGCGGCGGCGTGATAGAAGAATTTACCGGCAAGCTTCTCGTTCAGCAGGAGCCCGACGCCTCATCGTTCCCAAGCGGCGGCATACGCAACACATTCGAGGCACGCGGATATTCGGCATGGGATCCCTCGTCTCCCGCTTTCATTGTTGACGACACCCTTTACATTCCCACCATTTTTGTTGCCTACACGGGCGAATGCCTTGACTACAAGGCACCGTTGCTCAAAGCCCTGCGTGCCGTAAACAAGGCAGCTGTTGACGTATGCCATTATTTCAACCGCGATGTCAAGAAAGTGTATTCCTATCTTGGCTGGGAACAGGAATACTTCCTTGTTGACGAAGGCCTGTATGCTGCGCGTCCCGACCTTCTCCTTACGGGCCGCACTTTGATGGGGCATGAAAGTTCAAAAAACCAGCAGTTGGAAGACCACTACTTCGGCGCAATTCCCCCACGCGTAATGCAGTTCATGAAGGAACTCGAAATAGAAGCCCTGAAACTCGGTATTCCGGTCAAGACACGCCACAACGAAGTCGCCCCCAACCAGTTTGAGCTTGCGCCTGTTTTCGAGGAATGCAATCTTGCCAACGACCACAATATGCTCATCATGGCCTTGATACGCAACATTGCCCGCCGCCACGGTTTCCGTGTGCTGCTCCACGAAAAGCCTTTCAAGGGCATAAACGGCAGCGGAAAGCACAACAACTGGTCGCTCGGCACAGACACGGGCATCGGGCTTATGTCGCCGGGGAAAACAGACATTGACAACCTGCGCTTCGTAACATTCATCGTAAACACGCTGGCTGCGGTTTACCACCACAACGGACTGCTCAAGGCAAGCATTTCGAGCGCATCAAACGCCCACCGTCTCGGCGCCAACGAGGCACCTCCAGCAATCATCTCGTCATTCATCGGCGCACAGCTCACAAGCATTCTTGACCACATAGAAAAGAGCGACGCCGAGGACATGACCAATTTCGGCAAGAAGCACGGCATGAAAATGGACATCCCGAGCATTCCCGAACTTCTTGTTGACAATACAGACCGCAACAGAACCTCGCCTTTCGCATTCACGGGAAACCGCTTTGAGTTCCGCGCCGTAGGCTCACAGGCAAATTGCGCCGCAGCCATGATTGTGCTCAACACCGCCGTGGCAGAACAGCTGCAGAAGTTCAAGACCGCCGTTGACGCGCGCATTGCCAAGGGCGAGGAGAAAAACGCCGCAATTCTCGAAGTGCTCAAGGAAATAATCAAAGAGACAAAAGCCATTCATTTCGAGGGCAACGGCTACAGCGACGAATGGGTTGAAGAGGCAAAACGCCGTGGTCTGGACTGCGAAAGCTCTGTACCCGTAATCTACGACAACTATCTGTCAGAAGCCTCTGTGAAGATGTTCGAAAGCACAGGCGTAATGACCAAAAAAGAACTCGAGGCACGCAACGAGGTGAAATGGGAAACTTACACCAAGAAGGTGCAGATAGAAAGCCGCG
>CAKRMO010000273.1 GCA_934364765.1 uncultured Bacteroidaceae bacterium
GTCCAGATGTTCTGCATGAAGTAGCGGTATTCGTTGGCCTCGGGATTTGGCTCGCGGTCGGGACGTATGAAACCGTTGCAGTTGAAGTTGTGGTCCGAAGCGGGATAGCGTCCGTAGTCGCCGCCGTATGTGAAAATCTGCTTGCCGTCCTCGTTGTAGCCGCGAAGCCCCTGGTCAACGAAGTCCCAGATGTAGCCGCCCTGGTAGTTGGGCAGCTTGCGGGCGAGATCCCAGTATTTCTTGAAGAAGCCGCCGCAATTTCCCATTGCGTGGGCATACTCGCACTGTATGAGCGGGCGCGGGTCGTTCTTTGCGCAATATTTCTCGCAGTCCTTGTAGGGATAGTACATCGGGCAGAATATCTCGCTCTTTCCGTCCTCCCAAATGGCGCGTTCATACTGTATGGGGCGCGAAGGGTCGTAAGCGCGTACAAGGTCGAACGCCTTCTCGAAGTTCACGCCATAGCCGGCCTCGTTTCCAAGACTCCACACGATGATTGCGGGATAGTTCTTGTAGATTTTCACATTGTGATCGTTGCGCTCCAAATGAGCCTGCTGGTATGAAAGGTTCTTTGCGAGCGTCTTGTCGCCGTAGCCCATTCCGTGGCTCTCGATGTTGGCCTCGGCTGTTATGTAAAGGCCGTACTGGTCGCAAAGCTCGTACCAGCGGGGGTCGTCGGGATAGTGGCAGGTTCTCACGGCGTTCACATTATGCTCCTTCATTATTTTGATGTCCTGTATCATGCGCTCCACAGACACCACATAGCCGCCGTCGGGGTCCATCTCGTGGCGGTTTGCTCCCTTGATGAGTATTGGCTTTCCGTTTACGAGAAGCTGCGAGTTCTTTATCTCAACTTTCCTGAAGCCGGTTTTTTGCGGGATTACCTCCAATTCCTTGTTTCCGTCCACAAGGGTGAAATAGAGAGTGTAGAGGTTTGGCGTCTCCGCCGTCCACTTCAGCGGGTTCTGCATTTCGATTGAGGCGGAAAGCTTTCCGTCCGCGCCGATCTTGCCCTCGGTGGCCTTCACCTCGTTGCCGCGTGCGTCGCAAAGGCTCACTTTCACCTTGCATCCCTTGGCTTTGGGGGCGGTAACCACCATGCTGAGCTTTCCGTCGCGGTAGTTGTTCGTCAGGTCGGGAGTTACGAAAATGTCATCGATGTGTTTTTTGGGGCGTGCGTAGAAGTAAACCTCACGCGCTATGCCGGTGAAGCGCCAGAAGTCCTGATCCTCGAGATACGAGCCGTCGCACCAGCGCATAACCTGCATTGCCACGAGGTTCTTCTTTCCGGGAACAAGATATTTCGTTACGTTGAATTCGGCGGCTGTCTTGCTGTCCTCGCTGTAGCCCACGAATTTTCCGTTCACCCAAACCTCGAGGTTCGACGTTGCGCTTCCCACATGGAAATAAATGTCGCTGCCCTTCCACGATGCGGGTATCTCGAACTCGCGGCGGTAAGAGCCGGTGTAGTTGTTCTTCTCCTCAACGAACGGCGGGTTGCTCTCAAACTGCGTCGCCCAGGCGTAGCCGATGTTCTTGTATGTGGCGTCGCCGTATCCGTGAACCTCGAAAAGCCCGGGAACGTTGAACTCCGTCCACTTGGAGTCGTCATATCCGGGCTGCTGGAAGTTGAGGGGGCGTTTGTTGTGGTCTTTCACAAAGTTAAATTTCCACTTGCCCTCCGCACTGAGATAGAGATTTGAGGCCTTCTTGTCGTTGCCCTGCGCTCCCTGGCGGCTTTCGTATGCAAAATAGCTTGCACGCGACGGCTCCACGTTCACGCGGTTAACGGAGGGGTCGAGCCAACGTTCCTTCTTGTTGTCGCCCCATGCGCTTACCACTGCGGCGCAAAGGCACACTGCAATGGCGGTCTTGAGTTTGTTCATGATAATAATTGTTATTGTATTTTTGTTTGAAAATTGTTTTCGTTCACTTTACAGCAACGCACTCCGCCTCGACGAGCCACGCGGGGCGGCACACCTTGGCGTGGGTGAACACTGCCGCGACGCCGGGCAGGCGGCTGTTCACAACATCCTCCACCTCGGCTCTGTCGGCGGCGTCGCGCAGATAAACTATGAGCATCTTTATGTCGCCCTCCGAAAGCCCGTCATCGGCAAGCAGCGCACCTATGTTCTCTATCAGGCGCTCCGTCTGCCTTGCCGGATTGTCAAGGTTTATGCAGTTGCCGTGTCTGTCTATGCTCGCCGTGCCCGAAATCAGGGCCACCCTGCCGCCTCCGGCCGAGAACGACGTGCCGCGCTCGAAGGCCACTCCGTATTGCGCGGTGGGATTGAGGTGGTCGAGAGCCTGAAGATATTTCACGTCATCATTGCCGCCCCCGATGCGCGAGAAAAAGTCCACGCCCACAACGGCGCGGCATTCGGCGGTGTATCCGCCTATCCCCGTGGAGGCGATGAAATGAGTGCCGGCGGTGAGTCCGTTTTGCGCGAAGAAATCGTTGCGCCCCTTTACAATGCCGCCGTATGTGCGGTCGATGTCGCGGCAA
>CAKRMO010000274.1 GCA_934364765.1 uncultured Bacteroidaceae bacterium
GCTGCGGGGTTTCCCTGTTCAATGAAGGCGTTTTTGTTGCGAACGCCTTTTGGGGGTCGTACCTTTTGTTTCCCTGTGGTTTAGTTGGGAACTGTAATCACTGGAGTGTTGGTGGGTATCGGGTAGCTTGAAATGGCGTGTATAAGCTCGTCGGACATTTCCTTAAGCTCGCCGCTTTCAACGCGTGCGTCCATGTCGGCCTTGAACTCGTCATACATATCCTTGGTGAGGCAATAGTAGTGGTCGCCGTAGTCGCTGGTGTAGGTCGCAATCTGGCGCAGGTAGCCCCACTGCTCAAAGTAGGGGAACATATTGTAGCCCGTTACGGTTGACATCTTGTAGATGAAGTTCAGAATGTATGAGGCGTCGTTCTCGTTTGACTTCGACTTTTCGTAAACATAGTTGTTCTTCACCCACACGCTGTTGGGGTAAAGTTCCTTCAGCACCGCCAGGCGTGCGCTCTTGCCTTTCTGCACGGCAGCGATAAGCTCGTATTTGTTCGTGCCTTTCTCGGTGTTGCGTATGGACTCGAAGAAGTCGGGGAAAACGTCCTTGTTGCCCAGCACGTAGTCAAAGTAGTGGCCAATCTCGTAAACGCTCGTAAGGCGGTTTGCGAACAGGTTTTCGGAATGCTCAATGAAGCTTGCCGTGTGGAGCGGGTCTTCCGCACGCGAGGGTATTCTGGCGTCCTTCATTGCGAGGAAAGCTTCCTGGAGCTTGGGAGAGTAGGCGTACTTGCCTGCCGCCGCGTATGCCTTGAGCCTTTGCGGGCTTATGGAGTCGTGTGTGGCGAAGTAGTCTTCCTGGAAATATTCCCTGTAGCCCTGCTTGAAGTTGTTCACAAGGAAGCCAACGGTGTTCTCTCCGAAGTGTATGAGGTTGTAGCTCGAGAATATGTTGTTCGACACCTCGGCCATGCCTCCCCATGTGTAGTAGGGGCTTTGGTGCTGGTGCCCCCATTCGTGGGACACGCCCCAGATTGTGGAAAGGCTCTTGGTGAGGAATTTGCGCGGGTCGAGAATTTCGGTAACATCATACTTTGCCGAAGCCCCCAAGCCTGTCTGGTACATGAAGTAGTCGTAGTTTACGTAGAACAGCGTGCGGTTCTTGGGGATTTTGTTGTATTTCTCAAGTCCCAGCAGCCGGTGTTCCCAGTTGATGACGGTGTCGTAAACATTTATAAGCTGGCGGTATCTGCCGATGGTGTGCTTGAGCAGGGACTTGCCCTCGAACACGAGGTGCACCCTTTCGCCAAGGATGTCCATGCACATATACTGCGCCTTTTTCAGCACGCCGGTTATTTCATCGTTCGACATCTTTGAGGTTACATAGCCGTTCTGCACGCCGTTGATGAAGTGCACGCCGATTGAGTCATACTTCTCGGGAACATTGGAATTGTATTTGATGTATGCAAGCCCCGCGCTGTCGGCGGTGTAGTTGATAACGTTCATGCCGTTCTTGAGCGAGTAGAGCTTGTGTGCCGGGCCGGTGTTGCCGCTCTTGGGTCGGTATGCCGTAACATACACGCTGGCGTCCACGCCGGGCTTGAGCCCTGCAACTACAACGGCGAATTTGCCGGGGTTGACCTTTATGCCTGTAACGCCCTCGTAGATGTCGTAGTTCTTGCCTGTAAGCAGGCTGTCGCCAACCGACGATGCGGGCGGCAGGCAGCAGTAGCGTGCGGCGCGGTACTTGGTGTCGTATGTGCCGTTGAGCAACTGTTCGGCGAGTGCGCTTACGAACGGGTTGCCGATAGTGTCGAGCATGTCGGCGGTGGCTTCCGGGCGCAGCTTGGTGAGCAGGTCGTCGGCAAAGATGTTGTAGGGTGCGCAATTGTTGAGCGACATGGCGAACTGCATCTCGGCGCAGCCGAACTTTTCGTTGCCGTCGCCGCTGTCAAGCCCGTCCCATACGGAAATGCGCAGCGTGTCAACATTGTCAGCCCCGCCTTTGCCAAGGTCTATCTCAACAGTGGTGCCGTCGGTGGTGAAGTCGTATGTCCCGAGGTCGGTGTAGCCGTCCCCGCCTACTTTTTTGTAGGAAACCTTTGCCTTGCCCATATATCCGTGCGTAATGCCGTTGGGCACGTAGGTTATCTTGTCGATGTGCTGGCCGCTGAAGGCATAGTCAAGGTTGAGCGGGCTGCTTTCCGTAACGCTCCCCATGGCGGCGGAGTAGTCGTAGTATGTGGTAGTGTAGCCGTCGATGGTGCGCAGAAGCGACGAGGTTCCCGGCGCGGAAGCTCCTTTGGGCTTTACGCTGGTGTTGGGGGTTTCCACATACTGTTCGAGTTCTGCCATTTCCTGTGTAATCGACACGTAGCGCGTAATGTCGTTTTCGGCGTTGTATATCTTTATGTTCGCCACACGCGGGGACTTGGTCATGTTGGCGGAGACGCGGAAGTTGAAGCCGCCGCCGTTTTTGGTAACGGCACACCAGCCGGCGTCGCTGCTTATGGTGTAGTCAACATTCGCCGCGATTTTCACTTTGCAGAGGGCATTGCGG
>CAKRMO010000275.1 GCA_934364765.1 uncultured Bacteroidaceae bacterium
TTGCGCATGGGCTGACGGCTTCGCCCAGACAGACTACACTCATGTGGAGCTGCAGGGCGGATATGAACTGTTCCCCGGCATGAGCAACAAGTCGGGGGTGTGCCTTAACTTTGGCGGGCGTTACGCTTTCAACGAAAGTTTTTTCGTGGCAGCCCTGATCCATAGCGGCATCAACAACGGCAGCTATATGGGAACGTATGCCGGGGAGAAAACGAAACTGAAACACAATATGCGCGAATATATGATAGGCGCAGGCCCGGGCGTGTATGTCTATAACGGCGGCGACAAGTGGATATATGCCGACGTGCTGCTGGGCTACGGTTTCGGCGAGGAGCGCAAGGCTTCGGAAGACAGCGGCACAAAATCGCTTGACGGCTTTGCGGCGGCAGTGCAGGTGGGGGCGGAAGGCCAGACCGAGGGCGGCTGGGTGCTCGGCGCGAATTTGGGCGGATATTTTGTGGGCGGGAAAATAAGGCCCGCGCTAAGCCTGAAGTGCGGCTTGCTGCTTAATCTTTTCTGACAGGCGATAAAGTGAGATACAGGCAAAGCCCCGCCGCCATTTGTGTTTTGGCGGCGGGGCTTTGTTTTTAGTCGTGAATTTGCCGTGCGGCGTGTTGCGGGCGCGCTACTTTATTTTATATATGGCGTAGTTGCCCGGCGTGAGCGTAACGGTCTGTCTGCCTACGTAGAGCTTTTCCTCTCCTTCGGGCGTTATGCGCTCCACGCTTTCGCCAAGATAGAAAGTTATGTTCTGCGTGTTGTCGATGCTGCGGTTCAAAAGCATTACATATCTGCTCCTGCCGTTTGCGAGCTGCGACACGAGTATGCCCTCGCCGTCGCTTTGCAGGCTCTGGAACTTGTCGGGCATTTGCGTCAGGGCTTTTGTGCCGGGAGGTATGCTGTCGCCTGTGTGGCGCACGTCTGTGGCTTTGGCTCCGAGAAACACCTTGGTGAGCGCGTGTATCTCCTTATTGAGTTCCTTGACCCTGTAATATACGTCGGTGCGCTTGCCGTTTTCGTCTATCGGCGCGTTGTGGAAGTTCCACGTCGTAGTGTCGGGCGTCCAGTAGGTGAAGTATTGTATGCACTGTGCGCCGTATGCCAGCGCACTGAAGGCTTCGATGCGCAGGTGAGCGTCCGAGGGGATGGGGTAGGGGTTGTGCGCGGTTGACAGGCAGAACGCCCAGAACGGGTATCCGCACCTTAGGCTCACCTTTCTCGCAACCTCGAAGTTTTCGAAGAACGCCTGGCGCAGCACCGGCTTTCCGTTTTCCATTACAACAGGGTACATGTCGTATGAAATGGGCGTGATGTTCACCTCGTCAACAAACCTTTGCACATAGTCCTCGTAGGATTTTGCCAGAAGGTCTTTGGGCGCAACCATAATGGGCAGCAGGTTGAGGTACATCAGATGGCTTTTGTCGGCGGAGTAAATCCTGTCGCGCAGCTTGCGCAGCTCGGCAAAGCCGGAGGTAACGGGCTCGTCGCGCAGAAACCATCCCGCAATCGACGGGTCGCTCTTGAAACGTTTTACGGTTGCTTCGGTGTTGCTCACAAGCTCTCCGCAGGTCGCCATAATCTTCACCCCCGTGCCCTTGCAGGCGGCCAGCCCTTTTTCAAGCTCGGCGGCAGTGCCGAAGTGGTTGAACGAAATGTTGAATCCGGCTTCGCGCAATTCCTGATAGCGTTCCTTTGTCTGGTTCTTGTCGCCCAGAATGGAATACCACGCAAGAATGGGGAACTCTTTCCCTGTCGGGTTTCTGTATTTCATTTTTTCGTTTGCCGGCGACGGCGCGGCAAGCAGAAGCGCCATAAGTGAAATCAAAATCTTTTTTGCATCCATGATATTTTGTCTGTTAGAATTATGCCGCTGCAAAGGTAGCAAAAGTTGCAATAACTCGTGGGCGGGGCGATAAACTATTCTTTTGGGCGCATATTTGGCGAATTTCAAAACAAAAGCCATGTGTAGGGTTGTAAAACAAGAAATAAGTAAACTTAATTGTAATATGTGGTTGCAAAAAGAAACCTAAAATGCAAAAGGAGTGTGCTTGTGATAATTTTATTTGGAGAAAACGAGCAAAATAACAGGATAAAAGTTTTTGAAAAAGAAAAATGTCGTAATTTTGCCTTGAAAACAAAACATAATAACAGCGCTGTAAAAATAAACAAGACAAATGAAAAAAATTGAAGCAATTATCCGCAAGACTAAGTTCGAGGATGTAAAGGACGCTCTGCTTGACGCCGACATCGAGTGGTTTTCCTATTATGATGTTCGCGGGGAGGGCAAGATGCGTCAGGCGCGAATATATCGCGGCGTGATGTACGACACGAGTTGCATTGAGAGGGTGCTGCTTAATATCGTTGTGCGCGACATTAATGTGGAGCGCACGGTCAAGGCGGTGCAGGAGGCCGCGCGTACGGGCGAGATAGGCGACGGCAGGATATTCGTAATTCCCGTGGAGAACGCCGTGCGCATCCGCACCGGGGAGAGCGGCGACATTGCAC
>CAKRMO010000276.1 GCA_934364765.1 uncultured Bacteroidaceae bacterium
TTGCAACGCCATGCAACTTCAAGCGGTTTCCACCGCAATTGCAATTCGCGCAAAAGCAAAACCGGCTGTTTTTCCCAAACAACCCCAAAACTACATGGAACATGGAAAAAAATATGTCTGATGCAGGAAAAATTATGTCTGATATAATTCAAACTACATCAGACATAATTTTCGCTGTTTCAACCTACTGAAAAACAGTTACTTGCAAGACTTTGTTATAATCGTATCAAATTTCTGTAAATCAGACTGTTGCGATAAAACCTGCGTTTCTCTTGTTTTTGCGCTGGAGCGGCGTTGTCAGGCATTGGTTTTATGTTCCTCGATGTAGGATGCCGCCGCCTCGGCGCAGCGTTCCCCATCGATTGCCGCCGAGACAATGCCGCCGGCATAGCCCGCCCCCTCGCCGCACGGGAACAGTCCGGGGCGCGAAATGTGCTGCATTGTGGAGTTGTCGCGCGTTATCCTCACGGGCGATGAAGTGCGTGTCTCCACCCCTATCACGGTTGCCTCTTTCGACAGGAAGCCCTTGTGCCTTGCGCCGAAAATTCTGAACCCTTCGGCAAGGCGGGCGTAAATGAACGCGGGCAGCCAAAAATGCAGCGGCGACGAGATAAGCCCGGGGGCGTATGACGATTGCGGGAGGTCGAAGCTGAGCTTGCGGTTCACGAAGTCACCCATCCGCTGTGCGGGGGCAGTCTGGCTGCGGTTGCCCTGCAACCAGCATTCGCGCTCCAGAGCCTCCTGGAAATACATCATGCGCAGAGGGTTGCCGGGGTCTTTCCAGTCGCTGTGTGAGGCGGCGAATTTCTCATCGCCCATCGCCGTTTTCATCACAGCCCCAACCGAAACGTCTCCAAGGTCTTCCTGTCTAAGTTCAACCACCATGCCCGAATTGCTCCATTTCGAGCCGCGGCTTTTGGGACTCATGCCGTTCACCACTATCTGCTCACCGCCTGTTGCCGCCGGCACAACAAATCCGCCAGGACACATGCAGAAACTATAAACGCCCCGCCCCTCCACTTGTGCGGCCATGGAATATTCCGCCGAGGGCAGCCAGTTGCCCTTGCCGTTGCGCGAGTGGTATTGCAGGCAGTCGATGGTAAAGCTCGGATGTTCGAGCCTCACTCCCACGGCAATGCCTTTCATTTCGAGCATTAGGCCGTCGTTGCGCAGCATTCTGTAAACGTCGCGTGCAGAATGGCCGGTGGCAAGTATCACAGGGCCTTTGTATTCCCTGCCGCTTGCATCGGCCACGCCGCACACCGTGCCTTTGGAGTCGGTGAGCAGTGCCGTAACCTTTGTCCCAAAATGCACCTCGCCGCCACAGCCAGTGATTGTGTTGCGCATATTCTCGATGATGCGCGGCAGGCAGTCGGTGCCAAGGTGCGGATGGGCCGATGAAAGAATGTCGGTGTCGGCCCCGTGCTGGCAGAAAACGGAAAGTATCTTGTTGACGTTGCCGCGCTTCTTGCTGCGGGTGTAAAGCTTGCCGTCGGAATAAGCCCCGGCTCCGCCTTCTCCGAACGAATAGTTGCTTTCGGGGTCAACGCGCTGGGTTTCACGAATGCGGGCTATGTCGCGCTTTCGTGAATGCACGTCCTTGCCGCGTTCGAGAACCACGGGCTTCACGCCAAGCTCTATCAGGCGCAGCGCGGCGAACAGTCCGCCCGGACCCGCTCCCACAACAATTGCCTCGGGGGCGTTTGCGACGGGGCGGTATTCTATGTGTTCGTATTCTTCGGGCACCTGCTCGCCGGCAAGATAAACATCCGCCGAAATGTGCACCACTATGTTTCTTTGGCGCGCGTCAATGCTGCGTTTCCTTATGCGCAGGCTTGAGATTGTGCGCACGTCTATTCCTAGCATTTCAGCCGCCTCAAGCTTCATGCGCCCTGTGTCGGAGGCATCGTGCGGGTTGAGTGTTAAATTCAGACTGTACATTATTATATATTGCAGTTGTGCGTAAAAGGCGTTGCGTTTGCGTTCAGCCGAAAAGCTCGCGCAAAGCGTCCTCCACCTTTCCCACGCTCACGATTTCTATGTCGTTGTTAATTCTGCCGCGTCCCCTTGCGTTGTGTCTCGGAACTAGCATGCGCTTGAAGCCGAGTTTGGCGGCTTCTGACATTCTCTGTTCAATCCTCGCCACGGGGCGTATCTCCCCGCTCAGCCCCACTTCGCCCGCCATGCACACCTCGCGCGAAATGGGCGTGTCCACGTTGCTCGACAGTATGGCGGCAATCACCGAGAGGTCGAGCGCGGGGTCTGTAACCCTGATGCCGCCGGCAAGGTTGAGGAACACGTCTTTTTGCGTGAGCTTGAAGCCCACGCGCTTTTCGAGCACGGCGAGCAGCATGTTCATCCTGCGGGTGTCGAAACCTGTTGCCGAACGCTGGGGAACGCCATACGCCGCCGTGCTTACCAATGCCTGGGTTTCGATGAGCAGCGGGCGCACGCCCTCGATAGTTGCCGCAATCGCCACCC
>CAKRMO010000277.1 GCA_934364765.1 uncultured Bacteroidaceae bacterium
GTATTACGACATACGCACGACCCCGCTTTTCGGCAAGGGCAAGGTTTCACGCAGGGACAGCCTTAGCTTGCAGCGTGCGGCTTATTGGGCAACGGTGTGCGCCTTTCAGACTAACAACAAGGCCGGCTTTTTCAAATACAACGCACCGGCGTTAAAGGACACCACCTACCGCCAGAAGGAGCTTGAGCTTACGGCGCGCCTCTACAAGGCGGGAAACGACATGGCGGCCTTCAAGGAGATTTTGAAGATAGGGGCGAAGGAATATCCCCGACAGGACTATTTTTTCACAAACCTGATAGACTGCTACAACAACGAGGGGCAGTTTGAACAGGCAATGGCTCTTGCCGACAACATACTGCAATACGACCCGCGCTCGGTTATGGCGCAATACGGCAGAAGCCTTGTGCTGCTGAAGATGAAACGCTATGACGACTGCATAGCTTTGTCTAAGAGCATTATACAGAGCGTCTCCGCCTATTCTGAGGCGTATTATAATGTTGGGGCGGCTTACCTCGCCAAGGCCACGGTTTTGCGCGAAAAGGTGAAGTCGGACATGAAGCTTGAGGAAATACGCAACATAAAGCGCGAGGAGGACAAATTGTTACGCACTGCGCTGCCTTATTTGGAGCATTACAGGAAACTGAACCCGAATTCCGTGGACTGGTGGGGGCGTCCGCTTTATAACATTTACCTTGCGCTGAATATGGGCGACAAGTTTGACGAGGTTGAAAAGCTCATAGCCAATGCGGAAAAGGCAAAGGCCGAAGCTGAGGCAAAAGCCGCGCAAGCCAAAAAGAAGTAATTGTATGGCTTTGGGACGGGAATGATTGCGTTTCCCGGATTTAGCTTATAGTTCAGACGATGCCGTATATGGCGTATGCCATACGCCTATGCAAATTGCGCAAACACCAAATCGCTTGCCCTTTTTCAAACATCCGGAAAACTACATCAGACATGGAAAAAACTACGTCCTATGCAGGAAAAATTATGTCTGATATAATTCAAACTACGTCAGACCTTTTTTGCCCGTCTGCAACACATTGAAAAACAAATCGTTACAAGGAATGTTTGCAAAAGAGTTATATCTTTGTAAATCAAGGTGTTGCGTGATTGCGGTGGGTGTTGCAATTTCGCGGCTGGTGGGGCGGTGTCAAGATATGAAAATAGAGACAAGTTTCAGGGAATATGCTGCCTCTTTTGCAGTGCCTCAATTTGATGGGAAAACGGTTGAGGGATTTGAAATAAGCCTCAGCGCGGTTTGCAGCTCTTCTCCGAGCAGGGGAATTTGCAGTTTTGCGAACGCGGTTTTGTCCGGGCTTACGTCTATGAGGTATATGGCGCAAATTTTCAGGTGGCTGTTCTTTTCCAATATGGCGCGGTACAGGTTTAGCTGGAGCGCGTAGTGCCAGAATGGCGTGTCGCTGATGTTTTCAAGTCCGTTTGTACCTTTTTTGCCAAAAGTGTTAGTGGTTATGGCTTTTCCGTTTTCGTCTGAAACGCCGCTGCGCCGTTTCCAGTCATAAAGCTCGTAGCCGTCTGCGCATTTGCCGATGAACGCCACGCGCCCGGCGAGCCGCAGGGAAATGTCGGCGACAAGATAGTTGGTGCGGTAAACGCGCAAAGGTGTTGTGTTTACGAATTGCATGAAGAGCCTTTCCTCCTTTTCAAGGCTTATGGTTTCGTCTGTCTGGGAGAACTTGCCGCTGAACGTGAAGCGGAAGCTGCCTTTCATTTGCGAGCCGGCAAAGAACGCCGCTATGTCATCGTGCAGGAATATGCCTGTCGCCCTTGCGCGTTCGCGTGCCATTTCCCATTCCTCAATTATTCTCTCTTTGGGAATGCCCGTTTTCATGGACTTTTCCCCGGCCCGGCGTTCTTTGTCGAAAGTTTCAAAAAACAGGCTGACGGCTGTGCTCACTGGTATCAGCCGTTTTCCGCGCATGGTGAAGCGGTTTTCCTTTGCGGAGTACTTTATTTCGGGGTTGCCGGGCGGCTGGGGCGTTGGCGGGCGTTGCGGCTTGGGCTTGCGGAAAAAGGCAAGGCAGAACGTGGCGGCCACAAAAAGGGCAAAGGCGGCAACCGCCGCAAACTGTATGGCGTTCATTGCTGTTCTGGAATAAAAAACGACGCCTCGCAAACGAGGCGCCGTTGAATTTCGATTGTTTGAATTTAGCAGAGCCTGCGCGATCCGTCGCCGATGACTACGTCAATGCAGATGGGCTCTATGCCGAATTTCTCCTTGTATGCCTGCTTTGCTGTTCCGATGAAGTTGTCGTACAGCTCGTTGCTCACAAGGTTGATTGTGCAGCCGCCGAAACCGCCGCCCATGATGCGCGAGCCGGTTACGCCGCAGCTCTTTGCCACATCGTTGAGGAAATCAAGCTCGCGGCATGAAACCTCGTATTCCTTGGAAAGGCCGTGGTGGGTCTCGAACATCTTGCGGCCCACTTCCTCGTAGTCGTCCTCTTCGAGAG
>CAKRMO010000278.1 GCA_934364765.1 uncultured Bacteroidaceae bacterium
GTCCGCTGCTGCTCACGGGGAGGTACTCGGTAAACCCTTGCAGGATGCCGAGCCACAATGCCTGAAACCAGTCCATGGCCGCTTACTTGGCTTCCGGGGTTTCGTCCTCCCCGCCGTTTTCCGGTTTCGAGGGATAGAGAATAGCCATTACCATGACCACGAAGCCAACGAAGCACATTGCCGGGGCCAGCTTTATGCGGCGTGCGTCGAAAATTTCGGGATTGAAATGGCTTTCTGTCGAGCCTCCGCCGGCCATGAGTATGAAACCGATGATTACGATTGCCATTCCGATGGCAAGCAGGATGAAGTTTTTGCGCGTGAACGCGAGTTTGTTTTTATCCATATTGTTTGTAGTTTCCTTTGTTTGGGTTCAACAGCGGTACAGGTCGCCGGCACGCATACGCAGGTATTTGTTCACCGATACATACGCGCAAAGCAGTATGAGCACAATTCCGCATCCCACGACGCTTCCTATTGTAGCAGCCCACACCTGCCAGTCAACATCACTCCGGAGCGACGGGTCGAACTCCAGAAGAGCCTTTATTCCGGCGGCGAGCAGCGCGGCAGCCAGCGCGGCGGCTATAAAGCCCACCCAGAACGCCCTTTGCATGAACGGCCGCCGTATGAACGAGGAGCGCGCCCCCACAAGCTGCATCGTGCGTATTTCAAAGCGGCGCGAATACACGCTCAGGCGCATGGTGTTGTTTATAAGCACGAACGACACGAACATCAGCAGCACCGCCACAACAAGCAGCACGGTGCTCACGTTGCGTATGTTTTCGTTTATGCTGTCCATGAGTTTGTCGGGATAGTCAACGTCTATCACATAGTGCTCCGCCTTTAGCGCCGGCATCACCTTTGAAAGGCTGTCGCCGTTGGCATACTCCGCCTTGAGCCTCACCTCGAACGCGGCGGGCATGGGGTTTGTGCCGTTGAACTCCGCCGGATCGCAGCCAAGGGCTTCGCGCTGTGTTTTCTGCGCCTTCTCCTTTGAGATGTATGCCACGCGGGCGGCGCAGGGCATGGAGCGCAGGCGGGCTTGCAGGTTATACGCCTCGATGTTCGATATGTCATCGTCGAGCATCAGCGTTACGGTGAAGTTCTCGCGCAGGTGCACGCTGAAGTTCGCCGCCACGCTCACAAAAAACACCACTATGCCTATCAGCAAAAGCACAAGCGTGGTGCTGATGCACGAAGTGGCTACGTTAAGCCTAAGGTTGCTGCGTGATTTATGCTTTTTCCCCATGGTGCGGTATTATATGCTTTTATGAGAGTTTTTCGAAAATGAATATCACCGAACTGCTTTTTTTCTTGTTGCACGAGGCTTTCGACCATGCCTTGAACCCCTGCCACAGCCCTTTTGCGAAGGGGAACGCCGCCCCCTTGTTCTTTTCGGAGAGCATGGAGATGTAGAAACCGTCAAAAGGCATGGGATGGGTGGCAACGAGCCTGAAGCCGTGCTGTTGCGCCACGAGGCGCATAGTGTGGGGGTTGAAGTGCCACAGGTGGCGCGGCACATCGTATGCAGCCCACATCTCCTTATAGTGTTCGGCATCCGCGCTTGCGCAGTTGGGCACGGCAACAACAAGCCGCCCGCTGTCCTTGAGCAGCCGGTGGAGTTTCTGCCACTCCTCCGACAGGCGGTAAACGTGCTCCATTACGTGCCACATGGTTATCGCGTCGAAATTCCCGTCGGGGAACTTGTCGAGGGCGGTGATGTCCTCTTCGGTGATGCCAAAGCGTTGCAAGGCGAATTTCCTCGCGCCCGGGTCAATCTCCACCGCGTTCACGTAGAACCCGCTCCTTTTCATTTCGTTGGCGAAATATCCTGTTCCCGCGCCTATGTCCAGCAGCTTGCCCTCCGACCTGCCCAAAGCCTCCGCCACGAGCTTTGCCTTGCGGTGCAGCATGACGCTGCGCACATGGTGGTATATGCGGTTGACGATGCCCTTGCGGGTGTCGGAATGGGATATGTAGTCGGGCGAGTGGTAGTACTTTCCCGCGTTCTGCTCAATGGGGGCGTTTTGGGTGAAACGCATTCCGCACGCGGCGCATTCGTAAACGTCAAAAGTCTCGCCCGTGGCGGTGTAGTCCACAGCCGTAAACTTCTTCGCCACGTTCTCCGAACCGCACGCCGGACACCGTGATAAATACTGTCGGTCCATAATAAGCTCTAATTTCGTGCAAATATACGAAATAAAGCGCGTTCCAGCCCTGTTTTTGCCTTTGATTTGCATGGCGCAACGCCAAACGGCATACGAAACATGGCGAAACCTTTGCAATCATGGCGCAAAAACGCAAAATCTACATCAGACATAGAAAAAACTACATAGGACGCAGGAAAAATTATGTCTGATATAATCCAGACTGCATCAGACCTTTTTTCCGCAGTTGCAAACCTTTGAGAAACAAGAACTTATATCCTTGTCCACAAATCGGTTCATTTCCTTGCAAATCAGTGCATTA
>CAKRMO010000279.1 GCA_934364765.1 uncultured Bacteroidaceae bacterium
GTGTTTATCTTTATGTCGAAGCGGCGTTCCACCCCCGAGAACGTGCGCATTCCCTCTCGTATGTCCTCTGCCGAAACCCCGGCTATCTGGGCGAGAGCCATTGCCGCCACACCGTTTTCTATGTTCACGTAAACCGGCACGCCCAAATCGATGTTGGCTATGTTCCCCAACGGCGAAACAAGGTCGAACATAATCCTGCCGTTGCCAATGCGCACATTCTCCGCATGGAAATCGCCCGCGTCCACGCCATAGTCGTAATAGCGCACGCCGTCCTTCAGCTGCGGCTTCAGGGCAATGTCCTTGTGCATCACGAGTGCGCCTCCCTTGCGTATGAGCGACGTGTATTTCTCAAAGCTCTCAATATACGCCTCGTGCGTTCCGTATATGTCAAGGTGGTCGGCATCAACGGCGGTAATCACCGAAGCATACGGCGTGAGCTGGTGGAACGAGCGGTCGTACTCGTCAGCCTCAATCACAACGTAGGGGCTTGAGGAATTAAGCAGGTAGTTTGTGCCGTAGTTCTTGGATATTCCGCCAAGGAACGCGTTGCACCCCACATGGCTTTGGTGGATTATGTGCGCCGCCATTGTCGATGTGGTGGTTTTGCCGTGCGTCCCCGCCACACACAGTCCGCGATATGCGCGTGTAAGCGTTCCAAGAACCTGGGCGCGCTTCACCACGTCATAAGCCATGTTGCGGAAATACCCGAGCACCTTGTTGTCCGCAGGGATTGCCGGCGTATATACCACCAGGGTGTTCCTCGGATTTTTGAATTCAGAGGAAATCTCATCGGGGTCATCGTCATATTGCACTTTCGCACCCTCTGCCTTCAGGCGTTCCGTGAGCACAGACGGGGTTTTGTCATATCCGCCCACCGGCGTTTCCCTCGACAGGAAATACCGTGCAATTGCGCTCATTCCTATACCTCCGATTCCTATAAAATATACAGCCTTTATATCGTTCAAATCCATTTTCTGTCTTAGTATTTAGTTTTGTTTCAGTTATTGTTCATTTTCCGGCAAGCGCCATGACTTCCTTCGCTATTATTTTTGCGGAATCGGGCAGGGCGAGCGCCTTTATGTTTTTTCCGAGGCTTGCCAAAAGCGCGTCGTCCGCCACAGCGTTCAGCGCACGCGGGATTAAGGTGCGCACGGCATCCGCGTCCTTCACATAGAGTGCGGCGTCGCGTGTGGTAAGGGCCAATGTGTTCTTGGTCTGATGGTCCTCCGCCACATTGGGCGAGGGAACGAGTATCGCCGGCTTGCCCAAAAGCTGCAGCTCCGAAATGCTGCCGGCCCCCGAACGCGACACCACCAAGTCGGCAGCGCGATAAGCCACCGCCATGTCTGAGATGAACTCCATCACGGCAAGGTTTTCGGGTTTTCCTCTCTTTGCAAGCTCCTCCTGCACAGACGCGCTGTAATACTTTCCCGTCTGCCACACAAACTGTGCGCCGCTCTGCTTTATCAGCACCAAATTGTTCAGCACCGCCTCGTTCATGGTTCTCGCGCCAAGGCTGCCGCCTATAATCAGTATGGTTTTCTTTGCCGGGTCGAGCCCGAAAGTCCTTATGGCATCCTCACGGCTCACTTTGCAGTCAAGCAGGTTCTGCCTCACGGGGTTTCCCGTCAGGATTATCTTGTCCTTAGGGAAAAAGCGTTCCATGCCGTCGTATGCCACGCATATCCTGTCGGCTTTTTTCGCGAGCAGCTTGTTTGTTACGCCCGCATAGGAGTTTTGCTCCTGAATAAGCGTGGGTATGCCCATGGCCTGCGCCTCGTCGAGCGTGGGGCCGCTTGCATAGCCGCCCACCCCCACGGCAACCATGGGGCGGAAGTCCTTTATTATGCGCTTGGCCAAGCTGCGGCTGCGCATTATCTTGAAAAGAGTCTTTATGTTGTTAAGAATGTGCTTTCTGTCGAAGCCGCAAATCGGCAGTCCCTTTATCTCATATCCCGCCGCCGGCACACGCTGCATCTCCATTCGGCCTTCAGCCCCCACAAACAAAATCTTTGCACCGGGACACAACTCCCTCAGGGCGTTGGCTATCGAGACAGCCGGGAATATGTGGCCCCCCGTACCGCCGCCGCTTATTATAACCCTTAATTCCTTATCCATTATTTTTCAAAGTTTTATTCCGCTTCCGCATTCCGAAGCACGCACTTTCGCGGATATTGCAAAATTAATAAATAATATTTGCATTACGCACGAAAACAGACAAAAACTATAAGCCGCATCCCCCACTATTTTTCTGCGGGGAACGCGGCTTTGCTGTACCGTTACGGAAGTTATTTAACTACGCCCTCGCAAACCACAGGCTGGTTGGTTGTGATGTAGTCAACTCCTGCGTCCACGAGTTCCTTCATTTGCTTGGGGTCGTCAACAGTCCAAATGTTGACCTTCAGCCCCAGTTTGTGAGCCTCGCCTATCCAGTCCCAATGCTTCTTGATGTGC
>CAKRMO010000280.1 GCA_934364765.1 uncultured Bacteroidaceae bacterium
GCGTGGGTGCGTGGATTGAAACTCCTTGTAAATCCCGCACATTGCGCCGTCAAGCATGTCGCACCCCGCGTGGGTGCGTGGATTGAAACTCGCCACACTGCACTTTATCTCCATTGGTCTAAGTCGCACCCCGCGTGGGTGCGTGGATTGAAACAACCCTTTGATTGCGCCGCTGATGCACCGTGAGGATCCTTCGCCGAGGAACCTACTGCATCATTGGATTTTCTGTGTATTATAAAAATAATCACGATTGAAAATGTGTCTGAGCTTGAATGCCGCAAACATTATCGGGAAAAGTTTGGGGGCAACGGAGATAACTCGTATCTTTGCTGCTTGGAACTCACAAAATTTATGAAAACATTGATTACGGCGATAGTGGTGAAAATAGCAACAATATATAATGTGTGCGAAGCTTTCTTTTCGGCGTGGGGGAAGAAGCCGGAAGCGGACGTGGCGGAAAAGGAGAGCGAATGCAGCCCGAAAAACGACAAAAGTCTGGAAAAACTGGGGACGAGGGATTTGTGCATGGAGCTGCTTAAACGCTCTGATTTCAGTTTTGAGATAAACGAAGAAGGTGGAATTGTCGTTCCCTTTGATGCGGATTTCTCGCTTTTGATAAACACGAGCAACGAGTCCCTGTTTGTGAAAATATGGGACTGGAACTGGGACGACATTGACGCGGACGACATTGACGGGATGTCAGGATGCCGGCAGCTTATAAACGAGTTTAACGGCAGGAAGCTGTCTTCAAACCTGTTCTACGTTTATGACTTTAATGACAACAACAAGATGTGTGTGAGGAGTTGCATGAAATTTTTGCTTATGCCGGAAATTCCCGATGTGAAGTCCTACTTTCTTGACCATATATCTACTTTACTGTATTCCCACAAGGAGTTTGCGCAACAGCTCGAACAGTTGAGGGAAAACAGCACGGACAAACAGCATTAAATACAAAAGATGACAGTGTTTTTCATAGGGGCGGGCTTGCTTTTGGCTTTGGCTCTGATAATATTTGCAGGTTATAGGTTTCTTTTCCGGAAAAAGGACAATGGGAAAGAGGCGGAAGCGGCAACTGACAACGGGGCGGAGAATTTGCATACGCGGGATTTGTGTTTTGAGGTGCTGAAACGCCTTAACTGCAATCTGGTGGAGAATGACAGGAACGATGACATTGTCTTCAAATACCAAAATGAGTTTTTTACGATAAACGCGGTTGACGACTCCATGTTCATTCATATTTGGGACTATGGTTGGGAGGAAGTTGACATGAGCGACATAGACGAGCTTTCAAGATACCGCCGCGCCGTGAACGAAATGAACTGGCATCTGCTGACGGTGTTGTGCTACACCTGCGATGAGGAAGAGAAAGACGGCAAGAGGCTCATGCACATACACAGCTGCATAAGCATTCCGCTTGTCGCGGAAATACCGAACATAGATTCATTTTTCGCCTATATTCTCGGGCATTTTTTCTTTGCCCACAGAAAGTTTGAGCTGGAGCTGGACAGGCTAAGGAGCAGGAACGAGTAGGATGCCGCCGCTTGCCGCCGGGTCAGAAAATGAGTCCGGGGGCTTCGGCGGGGGCGTATGTGCTGCGTATGCGCCATGCGGCGGGGTAGGCGTTGTTGAGGCGCGAACCCACATTGTTTGCAAAGCCGAGCGGAAGGCTGCGGTATGAAACCGTAACCCAGCCGCGCGGTGCGGCAACTTGCAGCGCAAGGCTTTCGCCGCGAAGGTATTTTATGGCATCGGCATATTCAAGGCTCACGTCGGGAAACGCCCCGCCGTCGAGGCACGCGCTGAATGCAAGCGCGGGGGCGGGGATGTATTGCTTTTTCGGTTTTCGTGCGGAGGCTGTGGATTTTGCCGGTTTTTCGGCGCAAACCTGCACGCCCGCGCTTACCACGTTCAAATTTTGCGATATGGCGGCGTAGTCGTCTGCAAACTTTTTGCGCAGGGCTGTTATTCCGTCCTTGGTGTTGTAGAAGCGGAAGTCTCCGCTGTTTTTAATCCATTCGGTGTATTCTCCGGGGCGCGGCGTTGGCGTTGCTTTTTTCGCGTTGCGCCTTTCGGCGTGCGGCGTGTCTGCGGTCTTTTTCAGCAGCGCGAGGAAAAAGCCTTCGCCGCGTGCTTTGTGGGGGAAAAAGTGGTACACCGGCAAATTCCTCCCTGTGGTGTCGCCGCAAATGCGCCAGTTGTCGTCTGTGGCAATCCCTATGATTTCCGCGCCAAGTTCTTGGGCGATGAAGCATACGTTGTCCTCGTCCTCGTGGCGGTTGAAGGTGCATGTGCTGTATATAAGGCAGCCGCCCTTGTGCAGCGCGGGCCAAATGCTGCGCAGGATGCCGCGCTGTCTTTCCACGCAGTTTTCCACATTTTTCAGGCTCCATTCCGAACGCGCCGCTTCGTCCTTGCGGAACATTCCCTCGCCCGAGCACGGA
>CAKRMO010000281.1 GCA_934364765.1 uncultured Bacteroidaceae bacterium
CAAACGCTTCAGCATAATGCGCAGCATACGCTACAAGACAACGCGGTATATGCTCGGCTCGCTCGAGACGAACGGCGAATACCGCCCGAACTTTCTTGACTATCAAACCTATATGTCGTGGACGCCCAACGAGCGCTGGACTATAGATTTCATAGGCAACATATCCGACAACCATTATAATTTCAAGCCCAAGGACAGGGAGACACGGTTCGGCACACTTGCGGACACCAAGGAGTTCAAGGTTTACTTTGACGGCATGGAGAAAGACTTGTTCCGCACATATTACGGGGCGTTCACCATATCGCGCCACTTCGGGAAAAAGACAACGCTCTCGCTATTGGGTTCCGCCTTTACAACCCGCGAACAGGAAACATACGACATACAGGGGCAGTATTGGCTCAACGAACTCGGGTCGCAGGAGGAGCTTGGCGTGGGCACATATCGTGAACACGCCAGAAACTATCTCAATGCCAACGTTGCCAACGTGGGCTTGCGCTTTAACACCAAGTTTGGCAAGCACGATGTGGAGGCGGCAGCGTCGGTGCGCACGGAACGTTTCACTGAAAAAGCGTCGGAGTGGGAGATGAGGGACTCGGCGGGATATTCCATTCCGAACAACCCCGACAAAATGCAGCTTTACTACAATTTGCACGCTGACGAAAAGATGAGCGCAACGAGGGTGGAGGCGTATGTGCAGGACACATACCGCTTTTCAGCCAAGGCGGGGAATTTTACGCTGAACTATGGCGTGAGGCTGTCGAACTGGAGCTGGAACAAGGAAACGATAATTAGCCCGCGTGCATCGCTTGGATTCATACCGGCGGCAAACGAGAACATGATATTCCGCCTTGCAGCCGGACTTTATTGCCAGACACCTTTCTACAAGGAGCTGCGCGACACCGTTACGACAAACTACAACACAGTGGTGAACCTTAACAAGAACATAAAGTCGCAGCGCAGTTGGCAGGTGGTGCTTGGCGGAGACTACACGTTCCGCATGGGCGACCGTCCGTTCAAGTTTACGGCGGAATTTTACTATAAGGGCATGAGCGACCTTATCCCCTATAACGTGAACAACGTGCGCACGGTTTATTATGGGCGCAATATGTGCAGCGGATATGCTGTGGGAATAGACACTAAGCTGTATGGGGAATTTGTTCCGGGAACTGATTCGTGGATAACCTTCTCCGTGATGCAGACAAAGGAAAAGTTTGGCAATAAGTGGGTGCCGCGCCCAACCGACCAGCGTTATAACCTGTCGCTTTACTTCACCGACTTCTTTCCCGGCACAGACCGCTGGAAACTGTCGCTGCGCGGTGCGTTTGCCGACGGTCTGCCTTTCGGCCCTACGCATTCGGGCAGGGAGAAGATGAACTTCCGCGCCCCGGCATACAAGCGTGTGGACATCGGGATGAACTACCGCCTGTTGAACAACGAAGACCGCAGCCACACTCGCGGCATAGCGGGAATGCTCAAGAATGCCTGGCTGGGAATTGATGCCTTCAATGTGTTCGGCATCAACAATGTGAACTCGTATTATTGGGTGTCAGACGTAACAAGCAACCAATTCGCCGTGCCAAACTATCTTACGGGGCGGCTTCTGAACCTGAGGCTGCAGTTGGAGTTCTGATAGGGGCTTTAATAAGTGCCAAGGCTTTATCTGCTATTTTGATATAACTTTCTTGCTTTTCACAAGCCAATAGGTTGTATTTTTTATTGCATAATATCTGACAAATTTCCTTTGTTGAAGTCCAATCTTTTGCCGTTCACTCTGCCTATGGATTGTTTTATGCTTCCAATTCCAACATCTGGGCTTGAAGCGGAAATCCAATACACGTTATGCGGCAGGAATGGCTTTATTTTAGAATAGTTTGCCAAATCACAGTATATGACAGGTCTAACATTGTAATGCTTGACGAACAGTGCATTCAGTTGCTTGAGTATTTTTATTCTGGTTTTGAAGTTTCTTCTGAATCCTTCTTTTTCGTAGTCTATACACGGAAGTAAATCAAAGTTCATTCCATTAACGGCTTCCTTGTAGTTGTTGAACTGTCTTTTTGCAGAAACATTGTCCCTGAAAAACAGATAGGCACCGACATACATATTGTGTTTTTTGGCTTTCTTGTAATGGCTGAACAGCATTCGGTCTTTGTGTGTTGCGCCTTCTGTTGCCTTTATATAAACGAACTTAACATTCCTGGACTTTAGTTTTTTCCAATCGCTATTCGTGAGTTTGTTGTGATATGACACATCAACGCCCTTGCTGGGTGTTTTCTTTTGTCCACAGCCTATGAGCAGCAAACAGAATAGAATAATTAATGTTCTCATAATCTTAAAATATTATTTTTCTGTTGTTATATTTTTTATTGTAAATTACAGCACTGTTAGTGTTGTCGTTTTTATCATTAAATCCAGAGGTTAGTTTGCCTCTATTCCAAAC
>CAKRMO010000282.1 GCA_934364765.1 uncultured Bacteroidaceae bacterium
ACCCGCGCCAAAAAACGAAGATTGACGATGTTTTGTTTGCCACAAGTGCAAAAAAAACAAAAATCCACGGGCCAGCTCATAACATAATAAAAGAAATATGTACCTTTACACTTGGATTTTAAGTGATTTTTGAAAGAAAAGGAGAAAAGATACTGACGACTAATATGAGTTCAAAAAAGAAGATAGGCTTGATTGGCTTTGGACGCATGGGGGCTAAATACCTGCACTATTTGCAGGCTTGCCCCGATTGGGAAGTGGCCTACATCTGCGATGTGGACGAAAACGCCCGCAACTATGCAAAAAAGCTGTCGCCCGGCTCAAAGATAGTGGCCAACGAACAAGACATATTTGAAGACAAGGACGTTGACGCAGTGGCACTTTGCACTCTCGCGAATTTCCGCCACGAACAAATACTGAAAGCCGTGGAATACGGCAAGCACATCGTTTCGGAAAAGCCGATAGGCGACACTCTCGAAAGGGAGTGGGAGTCGGTGAAAGCCGTGGAAAACTCGGGGGTGCTCGCCACAGTGAACCTTTACCTCCGCCATTCATGGTATCACAGCCTGATGAAGCAGTACATAGACGAGGGGGAACTCGGCGAGCTTGCGATCATCCGCGTATGCCACATGACACCGGGGCTTGCCCCGGGAGAGGGACACGAATACGAAGGCCCGGCTTTTCACGACTGCGGAATGCACTACGTTGACATTGCGCGCTGGTATGCCGGGGCGGAATACAAAACATGGCATTCACAAGGAATGAGGATGTGGAACTACAAAGACCCATGGTGGGTTCAGTGCCACGGGACTTTTGAAAACGGAATAGCGTTCGACATTACGCAGGGGTTCGTGTACGGCCAGCTTTCAAAAGACCAGACACACCTTTCATACGTTGACCTGATAGGCACAAAGGGCATTGTGCGCATGACCCATGACTTCAAGACAGCAATCGTGGACCTGCACGGAGTGAACAACACCACCCTGACCCGCAAGCCTTTCGGAGGAAAGAATATCGACACCATGTGCAACCGTTTCGCGAAAAGCATAAACGACGGCAAGCTTGACCCGCAACTGCCAACGCTCCGCGACTCAGCCATGGCATCCGAATACGCATGGAAATTCTTTGAGGACACCAAAGAACACGACCTTCCCGCCATAGGCGACCTTAAGACGCTCGATGAAATACGCGAACGCCGCAAAAACCTGAAAGACGGATACGGTCTGCTGCACCGCAGGGAATTCTGAAACCGACAATAATTATATAATGTACTTAAATACCTAACCTAAAAACTATGGCTAAAATTTCAAGACGCGACTTTCTGAAAAAGGGAAGCGCAGCTATGGCCGGTATGATTATCGCGCCGAGCATCGTGCCAAGCTCAGTCCTTGGCAAAACTTACGGACACAAGTCTCCAAGCGACAAGCTTAACATCCTCGGCGTAGGTGTCGGCGGTCGCGGCGCAAGCGACTTGGCAGGAATGGAAACCGAGAACATCATCGGACTTTGCGACGTTGACTGGAAGTATGCAAAGCATATTTTCGACAAATACCCCAAGGCCAAGCGCTACAAAGACTGGCGCAAGATGTATGACGAGATGCTGAAAAGCGCAGACGCTGTAATGGTGGCTACCGCCGACCACACCCACGCAATCATCGCCGCAAACGCAATAATGTCGGGCAAGCACGTATATCTGGAGAAGCCCATGACGCTCTATGTTTACGAGTCGCGCTTGCTCACCATGCTTGCAAAGAAATATAAGGTTGCAACCCAGATGGGTAACCAGGGAGCTTCAATGTCAGGCACCCGCAAGGCTATCAACTGGCTTTGGAACGGCGAAGTTGGCGAGGTTACGCGCATCGACTCCTTCACGAACCGCCCCATATGGCCGCAAGGCATCCCCACTCCCAAAGAGAAAATGGCTATTCCCGACACTCTTGACTGGGACAGCTTCATAGGCCCGGCCAAATACCGCGACTACAACTCCATCTACACACCGTGGAACTTCCGTGGCTGGTGGGATTTCGGAAGCGGCGCGCTTGGCGACATGGCAAACCACATCCTTCAGGTTGCATCAAAGGGCCTGAACCTTGGATATCCCGACGAGGTAATCGGAAGCTCAACCATGCTTATGACCGACTCCTGCCCGTCTGCCGAGAAGATTACATACCACTTCCCCGCACGCGACAACATGAAGAAGATGGCTTGCCCGCCCGTTGTGCTTAACTGGTATGACGGCGGCATCGTGCCCGAACTTCCGTTCGACATGCCCGAAGGCAAGACTTTCGATGAAAACGGCGTTACCGTTTACTACGGCACAAAGGACACCTTGGTTGTCGGCACATATGGCAACAATCCGTTCCTCGTTTCAGGCCGCGACCCGAAAGTTCCCGAAATGCAGCGCATCGTCAAGGACGACAACCACCAGCAAGACTGGATTCGC
>CAKRMO010000283.1 GCA_934364765.1 uncultured Bacteroidaceae bacterium
TTTGAAAACTACATCGGATGTAGGAAAAACTATGTCCTATGCAGAAAAAATTATATCAGACATAATTCAAACTACATCAGAGCTTTTTTAGCCCACTTATAACATCCAGAAACACAGCTCCTTACAAAGACTCTTTGGCTTTTTATATTTCCTTGATTTTCAGCATCATGCCAACTTTCGCTTTAAGGCTTGTCATGCACGCAAATTATACGAAAAAAGCGGAGCTGCAACTAACCGTGCAACTCCGCGTACTTTCCATGTCGCGTCCATAGTGCAAACCCGGCACTTCCTTATTTATGGAAAAGCTTTATGCGCTGTTCTTCCGACAGTTTGCATATCATGAGCTTGCCGTCCTTTTCTGCCACAATATAGCCGTCAAGCCCCTGCACAACAACCTTCTTGTTCTGCGAACAGTGTATTATGCAATTATTGGTTTCGTACAAATCAACATCCCCCACAACGGCATTGCCGTGCACATCGTTTTCTATCTGGTTTTTGAGTGCGCCCCACGTCCCCACGTCGCTCCAGTCGAAAGAAGCCTGATAAACAAATATCTCTTCGGCTTTCTCCATAATGGCGTAGTCAACGCTTATCGACTCTATCTTGGCGTAAACCTCCGCAATGCTTTCCTTTTGGTCTGCCGTGCCGAGTTTGGGCGTTATCTCCTCAAACATCCTTGCCATTGATGGCTGGTAAACACGGAAGGCGTTGACTATCGTCTGCACACTCCATATAAATATGCCCGCGTTCCAAAAATAATTGTTCTTTGCCACGTATTGCTTAGCCAAGTCGAGCGAGGGCTTTTCCTTGAACGAGTCAACCCTGAAAATGTTCTGCGAGCGCGATGAGGCATAGCTCAAATCCGCTTCAATATATCCATAGCCGGTTTCGGGCGCAGTGGGGCGTATTCCAAGGGTTACGATAGAGTCGGTTTCCGCCGTGAACTCCATGCACTCATTTACCGCCTGTGCGAATTGTTTTACATCCTTGACCACGTGGTCGCTCGGCGTTATCACTATATTGGCGCGTGGGTTGCATTTTTTTATTCTCCAACTGACATACGCAATGCACGGGGCAGTGTTGCGGCGGCACGGTTCAAGCAGAATGTTCTCCACCGGGATTTCGGGAAGCTGCTCGTGCACCTGCTCAAAATAGTCCACCGACGTAACCACCCAGACATTCGCCTCCGGGCAAACACCCTTGAAGCGGTCGTAAGTCATTTGTATCAACGAGCGTCCCGTGCCGAGCACGTCAAGAAACTGCTTGGGCTTCTCCTCGCTGCTCATGGGCCAAAATCTGCTGCCCACTCCGCCAGCCATAATCACCAAATGGTTGTTGCTGTTCATATCGCGACCTGTGTTTGTTTGTGGTGTTTGTTGCACGGATTATTTGCGTTCCTCCATGTCGCCTTCTATGCAAAGGCGCACCATGGTTGTCTTGGCGTTTGTGCGCAGGGTTATTGTCTTCTTGAACTTGCCGGGGAATTTGCCAAGGCCGTTATAGGTTACGTTCACCTTGCCGGTTTTGCCGGGAGCCACGGGCTCTTTGGTATATGTTGAGACCGTACAGCCGCACGATGTCATGGCCTGGTTTATAATCAACGGCATATTCCCCGTGTTTGTAAACGTGAAAGTGTGGCTTTGCTTGCCGGCGTCCGAATAGAACTTGCCGAAATCGAATGTTGTTGAGTCAAACTTTATCTCGGCATACTTTTCCTGGGCCTGCGCCGCAAAACTCAGCAAACCCGCTATCATGCACAAAGCAATCTTCTTCATTTGTCTGTCCTTATATTATATCAATGCAAATATACAAATAATATGTGAGCAGCAAAACATTATGCCACAAAAGCAATAAGGCGCGGCACAAAATGCGCCACGCCTTACGTTTTTCCTGCGTCCCTGTTTAGAAATTGTAGTAGAGACCGAAGTTGAGGTTGCTGCCGTCGAGTTTGAAACCGAAGCCATCTTCGCCCCATGCGCTAACAGCATCGTCCGAATCCTGATATCCGAAGAAACCTACGTGAGCAACAAACGAGAGCTTGCTTGTAAGGTCAACCTTCACACCCGGCTTGACACCTATCTGCCAACCGTTCTGTGAGTCGCTTGACTTTCCGTGCTTCGGAGACACCTTGTATGTCTGGAAGCCAAAGCCACCGTCAAGGAAAAGGCTTACTGCGTCAAACTTTGCATAGGTGTAACGAGCGTAAGGAGCTACAACCACCGCATTAATCTTCTCGCCATCATTGTAGTTGTAAAGATAGCCAATCGTAGTGCCGATTGCCCAGTTCTCGTTAAGGTTGTAGCCAACCTCCGGTACAATAGAGAAATTTGTGTGGTTTGCATCCCAGTTGCGCCAAAGCCCAACCTGACCACCTACGTAAACCTGTGCGCTTGCTGCCAATGAAGCGGCAGCGAGAGCTACTGTCAAGAATACCT
>CAKRMO010000284.1 GCA_934364765.1 uncultured Bacteroidaceae bacterium
GCTTCTCAAAGAAGTTCCGTCTGCCTGTGGTTTGAAGCGGTCAGAATCCTCGCCGCCTTCGCCTGTGTTGCTGCGGCTGTGAATGGTGTTCATCGCCAAAGCTATTGCTTCGTGTGCCTCTTTGCTCAATGCGCCGAAACTCATGGCCCCGGTAACGAAACGTTTCATGATGCTCTCAACAGGCTCAACCTTGTCTATTGAGATGGGGTTGCGTTTGAAGTCGAAAAAGTCGCGGATGAATATGGGAGCTTCTTTGTTGTCGGAAAGATTGGTGAACTCCTTGAATTTTTTGTAGCTGCCGGTACGTGTGGCAAGTTGCAAAGTGCGGATTGTGTCCGGATTCCAGGCGTGCTTGTTGCCGTCTTTGCGGAAACAGTATTCGCCAGTGAATTCAAGGCGGCCGTCTTTGTTTTCAAAGCCGTAGTCGTGCATCTTTTTATAGTCGCGCGCTATTTCTGCAAGGCCAATGCCGTCGATAGGCGAGGGCATGCCTCCGAAATAAGCGTTGCTGATATCTTTCCCGAGTCCCACCGCCTCGAATATTTGTGCGCCGCGATACGAGCGTATGGTGCTGATTCCCATTTTGCTCATTATTTTAAGCAAGCCTTTGCGCACAGCCTTTATGTAATTGCTTTCGGCGGTGTTGTAGTCCAATTGTATTTCCTTGCGCTTCACAAGGTCGTCTATTATGGCAAACGCCATATAGGGATTGAGCGCGCTTGCTCCGAAACCCAGAAGCAGGGCTGCGTGTTCGGTTTCGCGCACCTCGCCGCTTTCCACAACAATGGCTGTCTGCACGCGCTTGCCTACGGAGATGAGGTAGTGGTGAACTGCCGATACCGCAAGCAGGGAAGGAACTGGAGCGTGGGTGCCGTCAATGTCCCGGTCGGAAAGCACAATGTAGTTAACTCCGTTGTCAACCGATTCTTCCGCTTCACGGCACAGGCGGTCTATGGCTTTCTTCAGGCCTTCCGCCCCTTCGTTTACGTCAAACAGCATCTTGAGCTTTTCGGTCTTGAAGCCTTTGTAGCGTATGTTTGTAAGAAGGTCGAGCTGCGTGTTTGTCAGTATAGGATATGGCAGGCGCACCATTTTGCAGTGTTGCTCGTTGGGAATTAGGATGTTCATTCCCACAGCGCCGATGTATTCTGTCAGACTCATAACCAGTTCTTCCCGGATAGGGTCTATCGAAGGGTTGGTTACCTGTGCGAATTGCTGGCGGAAATAGTTGAACAGCAATTGCGGTCTTTCTGACAACACAGCCAAAGGCTTGTCGTTGACCATGGACATGGTGGGTTCTTTCGCATCTTTTGCGTATGAGGCGATAAGCTTTTCCACGTCTTCTTGCGTAAATCCGAACACACGCTCCTTTTCCCTGAGGTTGTCAACACTGCTGCCAATGCGCCTCCCGCTTTTCAGCTTGTCAAGCTCTATGCGGTTTTCATGAAGCCAGTTGCGGTATGGAAATTCGGCTGCGAGCTGTTTTTTCAGTTCTTCGTCATGTATCACGCGGCCCTCCTGCGTGTCTATCAAAATCATTTTTCCCGGCTGCAGACGGCCTTTTTCTTCCACGTCCTGAGGGGGAATGTCAAGAACGCCCACTTCGGACGAAACTACCATCATGCCGCCTTTGGTTATCACGTACCTTGCCGGGCGCAGACCGTTGCGGTCGAGCATTCCTCCGGCGTATCTTCCGTCGCAGAAAAGGAGCGCCGCCGGACCGTCCCAAGGTTCCATAAGTATGGAATGGTACTCGTAAAAAGCTTTCAAGTCTTCGCTGATAGGGTTTTTGGCGTTGAACGATTCCGGGACAAGCATAGCCATGGCGTGCGGAAGCGAAAGCCCCGATGCAACAAGGAATTCGAGTACGTTGTCAAGCGATGCGCTGTCGCTCATGCCTTCCTGCACAATGGGCTTCAAATCCTTTATATCGCCAAGTGCGGGGGTTGAAAGCACGCTTTCGCGAGCCTTCATCCAATTGCGGTTGCCGCGAATGGTGTTTATCTCGCCATTGTGGCACAGCATGCGGAACGGTTGCGCAAGTCCCCACGTGGGGAATGTGTTTGTGCTGAAACGCGAATGCACCAGGGCAATTGCCGTTGTGAAATACGGACTTTCCAAGTCGGGGTAGAATGCACGCAATTGCGACGATGTGAGCATTCCTTTATATATAAGCGTCTGCGTTGAAAGCGAAACGAAATAGAAATCTTTCTTACCCTCAATCTTCGACTCGTTCACCCGGTTTTCTATGTGCTTGCGTATCACGTACAGGGTTCTTTCGGCGGTGTCGAGCTCGGTGAAACCTGTAACGAAAATCTGCTTGATCAGCGGTTTTGTTGCCATGGCGTCGCGTCCGAGCACATTGTCGTTGGTTGGAACGTCGCGCACATGGGAAAGCTTGAGCTTGTGGGCTTCAAC
>CAKRMO010000285.1 GCA_934364765.1 uncultured Bacteroidaceae bacterium
GTGAAGACGCTCACAAACGCAAACGTGATACTTCCCGAGGAACACGCCGACAAGGAAAAGCGGAGGCACATCGTTGCCGCAGCGAAGGCATACATGAGCCTTAACGGCCTTGACCAGCAGGTGCGCTTCGACATAATAAGCGTAACAGGCGCAGCCCCGCCTTTCAGCATACGCCACATAGAAAACGCCTTTGAGGTGCAGCCCTCTTTCATCGGGAAGCAAGGCAAAAGGCAAATTCATTGACAAAGCAAGCATACTAACATCATGTCAGGCAACAGCAACAACACATTCCCGTCTGCAACAGCCCCGAAAGCGGACGAAAGCAAAAAACTGGAAATACAAACCCGGTCTTTCTGGTTTCTGTTCCCGCTAAAGCTCTCAACCGAATACACATTCTCATACTTTTACGTGCCGCGCACATCCTCCACAAACGACCTTGCATTCAGCCTCCCCCTGCCCGCCGAGAACGAGATACAGATAGTGTCGGCCGAGGAGCAGACTGCAGGAAGGGGGCAAGGCAACACCTCGTGGGAGTCGGAAAGCGGAAAAAACCTCACGTTCAGCCTCGTTTGCCGTGCATGGTTCGTTGAGCCTGCAAAGCAATTCTGCGTGCTTCAGGCCGCCGCACTGGCCGTGCGCCACGTGCTGGCGAAAATCTGCGGCGACGTTACCATAAAGTGGCCCAACGACATATACATAGGAAACGGCAAAGCCAGCGGCACGCTGATACAATGCGACATGGAAAACGGCAAGACGCGCAGGATGGTAATAGGCATCGGCGTCAACGTGAACCAGGAGCGTTTCACGAGCGGCGCGCCCAATCCAGTGTCGCTGCACAACGCTGTGGGACATGAGCTCAACCGCCTTGACATTCTCCACTCAATCGCCGGGAGGTTCGCCGTGGAATACGACGCACTCAGGTTCGGCGCAGACGGCATAAGCCAAAGATACGTGTCCCACCTGTACCGCAAGGAGGGAATGCACGAGTACAAGGACGGCAAAGGCATCTTTCGCGCCGCCTTTGAAAGGGTGGAAAAAGACGGCCGCCTTGTTTTGCGCGATGAGGGCGGAAAGGAAAGGGCTTACGGCTTCAAGGAAGTGGAGTTCATGATATAGGCGGCAATTCAAGGCACACGACACGCCACGCCAAACAGAGCACGCCCCGTCAACAAACCGCACCTCTGCATGGGAGTGTTGCATACGCCGGATTGCGCTGGTTTTTGCAATGCGGCAGAGATTGCATGAAGCGGTTTGCAATACGGTTCACGGGTGGCATACAGGGTGTATGCAATATGTCCATGCCAACGACTCAAGACAAATAAGCCACCACCCTTCTCCCTTTCCCACGAAAACCACATGGGACGCAGGAAAAACTACGTCCCATGTAGTCCGGATTATATCAGACATAATTTTTTCTACGTCCTATGCAGTTTTTTCATGTCTTACGACAGCCTTATCGAGGTTACGGAAAAGCTGGCCTCTTGGGGGTTGCGCAAATTGCGGTGGCGGTGGCAAACGCTCCCAAACTGCATGGCATAAAAGCGGAAAATGAAACGTCGCCATTCAAGCGTATGCGACACATCCCAGCGGCGGTGCAAATGTTTGGCTGGCAGAAACCCTTTTGGTTATACACCACCGCATACTCCCGCATTCCGCCATGCCAACCGCGCAAACCAACGCCGTTACCCGGGTTGCTGCCTCTTAAAGGTCGCCGCGCGGCGGAGTGGGCTGGTTTCGCTTTTCCTCCTCGAGCAGCTCGTGATAGAATGCCGCCTTTGCCGTGCTGTAATATGGCACAAGCCACAGGAAGCCGATGCCGAAGGTGAGAAGCGACAAAAGTGCCCATCCGATAAAACTGAGCGAGAACAGGAAAAAGTCGAGCTTGTGACCGTACATCAGTTTCGAGCTGCGCGTTATCGCCGCGTCGTAGCTCAAGCCAGGCTCATCGTTCAGCACGAATACTGTCATGGTGTAGGATAGTGCCTTTATTATTCCGGGTATTACAAAAAGCAAACTCCACAACACTGTGTATATCCCCTGTATGAGCAGTGTTAGGAACACCCTGCCGAAATCCCTGTAGCCGTCGAAAAGGTTTGACATCCTGACCCGTTCGCCCCACCCGCGAAAGGCGTTGAGGAACAGGACGGCGAAACCGTATGAAAGCGGGATGAGGGCAAGACTGGCAACTGTCCCCAAAGCATTGTAAAGCGGGTTGTAGTGGTATGGGTCTCCTCCTGCAAGCACGTAAACAAGAATGGTTATCACGTAGAACACGAACGTAAGCCCCACGTATTGCCCCCAGTTGCCGTCAAGCACCTTCAGGGCGGAATTTTTCATTTCACTGAAACTTTTCATGACATATAAAATTATGAATGTTGTTCTCTCAGTCAAGCACCGTTACCCAATTGTGCGTGTCTG
>CAKRMO010000286.1 GCA_934364765.1 uncultured Bacteroidaceae bacterium
GGCGTTGACGGATTCGAACCGCCGACCCTCTGCTTGTAAGGCAGATGCTCTGAACCAGCTGAGCTAAACGCCCGTTCCCGCTGCAAAAGCGGTGCAAAGATAGGCATTTTTTTTATCCGCAAAGCTTTTTGCGCAAAAAACACGCTTTTACGGCAACAGCCTCACCGTATATGGGGTCATTTTCCAAATGCAATGGCGGCGAACTTCGCGATTAGCGCGATTTTGAGTAAATTTGCAACTGCAAAATTTATATCTATGAGTACAGAAAAGGTTATTCTCACCGGCGACCGTCCCACCGGCCGCCTTCATATAGGCCACTTTGTAGGCTCGCTGCGCAGGCGCGTGGAATTGCAGAACTCTGGGGATTTCAGGAAGATTTTCATCTTCATAGCCGATGCACAGGCTCTGACAGACAACATGGAGAACCCCGAGAAAATACGTCAGAACATTATTGAGGTAGCCCTCGACTGGCTTTCGGCAGGTCTCGACCCCGCCAAGTCCACGCTGTTCATACAGTCTCAAATTCCCGAACTGTGCGAACTCACGGAATACTACATGAACCTTGTGAGCGTTTCGCGCCTGCAGCGCAACCCGACGGTGAAAACCGAAATCAAGATGCGCAACTTCGAGACCACGATACCTGTGGGCTTTTTCTGCTACCCCATAAGCCAGGCCGCAGACATAACGGCGTTCAAGGCGACCACCGTGCCCGCCGGCGAAGACCAGAAGCCGATGATTGAACAGGCGGTGGAGATTGTGAGGCGTTTCAACAACGTTTACGGCGACACGCTTGTGGAGCCGCAGATTTTGCTGCCCGAGAACGAGGCGAGCATGCGCCTTCCGGGGACTGACGGCAAAGCCAAGATGAGCAAATCGCTCGGCAACTGCATATACCTTTCCGACAGCGCAGACGAGGTGAACAAGAAGATACGCTCCATGTACACAGACCCTGACCACCTGAAAGTTTCCGACCCCGGGAAAGTGGAGGGCAACACTGTTTTCACGTACCTCGACGCATTCTGCAAGGACGAGCATTTTGGGCGTTACCTTCCCGAATACGCAAACCTTGACGAGCTGAAGGCGCATTACAGGCGCGGGGGGCTGGGCGACGTGAAGGTGAAGAAACTTTTGCAGGCCGTTATGGAGGAGACGCTCGAACCGATGCGCAAACGCCGCAAGGAGTTCGAAAAGGACATTCCCGCCGTTTACGACATCCTGAAAAAGGGAAGCGAAGCGGCACGCGAGGTGGCGGCGCAAACTCTCGCCGACGTGCGCAAGGCCATGAGGATTGACTATTTCGACGACAAGGCCCTGATAGAGGAACAGGCAAAATATTTCGCCTCGAAACAGTAACAGAACAATACATAAACGGAGGCCGCCCGCTGTACTAAGTACAGCGGGCGGCCTTGTTTTCAATCCGCGCCACAAACGGCACAAGGCGGCTACCTTTTCACGAAAACCTCATCCGCCACAATGCCGCCCGCACGCACAAGCACGCGGTGGCGGCCGGCGGGAAGCGTGGAGACGCAAAACTTCACGCAGCCGTCCGCAACGTATTCTGAAGCCATAAAATCAGCGCCGCCTCCGTAAACCCTTACCCTGCAAAACTCGTTGTCTAAGCCAGGAAGCAGTATAGTCAGCGTGTCGGTTGCAGGGCTTACAACGTACTTGTTCTTCTCCGTCATGCCCTGCGAGGCACAAGAGACAAAAACCACTACAGCAAGCGCAAACGCCGCCCACAGGGAAACAATGCCGCGTCTTTCACCCTTAATCATAATATGGCAGTTAAGCATCAAAAGCAAGAATGCCGCACAGAGTCTGTGCGGCATTCCTTATTTTACTGTGTTACGCCCAGATTACTGGAGCTTAACAATTACACGGCGGTTGTAGGAGAACGGACTGATGTCGTTCACGCCACCCTTGTGCTCGATAATGATGTTGTCGCGGCTGAGACCCATCTTGACAAGTTCGTTAGCAACTGCGTTAGCACGTGCCTCGGAGAGCTTGTTGTTGATTGCAGGAGTACCTGTCTTGCTGTCTGCATAGCCTGTAACGACAACCTTCTTGTTGTTGTCCTTAGCATACTGTGCGAGTTCCTTAACGTTAACAAGATCCTTGCGCGAAGCAATCCTTGACTTGTTGATGTTGAAGAATACAGATACGGGAGTTGCAGCAAATTCCTTGACTGTCTTGGTCTCTCCGGGCTTCTGGTTAGCAAGGAGGTTACGCAAGCGTGCGTTTTCGTCCTGCTGTTCCTTGAGCGAAGCGTTGAGAGCGTCAAGCTGCTCCTTGTTCATTGCCATGAGGGCGTCAACATCGGGAACCTTGTTCCAGCCGATGGTCTTGCCGAGGTTTACGTTCAAACCTACGGAAACGCCCACCATTTTGTCCCAGTAGCGGCTGTGGGTCTT
>CAKRMO010000287.1 GCA_934364765.1 uncultured Bacteroidaceae bacterium
CCACCACAGGCGGAAACGCCCTCAAGTTCTACGCCTCGGTGCGCCTTGACATACGCAAGTCGGAAGCCTTGAAAACAGGCGACAAGGTATATGGCAACAAAGTGCGCGTGAAAATTGTGAAAAACAAGGTAGCCCCCCCATTCCGTGTGTGCAAGTTCGACATGATTTTCGGCGAGGGCATATCACGCATTGGCGAAATAATAGATGTGGCTATAGACAACGACATCATAAAAAAGAGCGGCTCGTGGTTCAGCTACGGCAACACAAAAATCGGACAGGGGCGCGATTCTGTTGTAAACCTTCTGAAAGACAATCCCGAGTTCAGGCAGGACGTCGAGAACAAGGTAGTGGAGTTCTTGCGCGGCAATCCCAAAGCCGAAGACGCAATGGAAGACGATGGGGGCAGCGAAGAATAACACGAAACGGCAACACAAAGTCCGGGCTGCGGTTTTGTTCCGCAGTTGCGGGCTTTATTTTTGAAAGCCACGCGCCATTGAACAACAATTAAGACTTTTACTCGTTATAAAGTCATACTAATAAGGCTTTGCAAAGCCGTACAAATATCATACACCCTGTAATGAAAAAGGTTTTCTTTTTATTGGCAATGCTCACCCTGACCTCCGCCGTAAACCTTATGGCGCAGAGCGGAATGACAGACAAGCAAATTATCGACTATGTGGTACGCGAACAGGAGCGCGGCACTCCCCGCTCGCAAATAGTAACGCACCTTATGCAAAGAGGCGTGAAAATAGACCAGATACGCTCCATCCAAAAACGTATGCAGGAAAGCGAGGATGTGATGAACGCCAAGGACTTGGGAAACTCCACTTACGCCAAAAGCCGGCTGCGCAAAAAAAACCAGCCGGGCAAAAAGGGTGAGGCCGATGATGACGGAGAACAGATGACAAACGGACGCAAACAGTCCTATAACACAAACGGCATCACCTACGAACACACCTACGACAGCAACGACCCCGAATTTGTGGAAATGACTGCGGAGTTAGGCAAACTATACCCTGACAGCATTGACATTCTTGTGGAAGAAAGGCTTGCAAAATACCGCAAAAGGGTGTTCGGACGGGACATTTTCAACAACAAGCTGCTTAGCTTCGAGCCCAACATGAACATCGCCACCCCGCAAAACTATGTGGTAGGCCCCGGCGACAATGTGATTATCGACATTTGGGGGGCTTCGCAAAAATCGCTCACACAGGAGGTGTCGCCCGACGGAACTGTTACCATAGACGGCTTCGGGCCAATTGAAATCGGCGGGCTTAGCGTTTCCAAGGCCAACGCCGTGATACGCTCAAAGCTCGGCAACCGCTACCGCTCGTCGAAAATAAAAATGACCTTGGGGCAAAGCAGGACAATAACCGTAAATGTGATGGGAGAAGTGAAAGCTCCGGGAACGTACACCCTTTCCGCCTTCGCCTCCGTTTTCCACGCCCTGTATATGGCTGGGGGAATAAGCGACATTGGAACACTTCGCGACATCAAGGTTTACCGCAAGGGCAAACTCATGAGCAACGTGGACATTTACGACTACATCCTCAACGGCAAAATGAGCGGGAACATCCGCATGAACGACGGCGACGTTATTGTTGTCGGGCCTTACGACTGCATTGTGAACATAAGCGGCAAGGTGAAACGCCCCATGTACTACGAGATGAAGCAAAACGAAAGTCTTGCCTCGCTGCTAAGATATTCAGGCGGCTTCACGGGAGACGCATACAAGAAATCCGTAAGGGTCATGCGCAAGGACGGGGCGCAATATTCCGTTTTCAACGTAAACGAGTTTGAGACAAATGAATTCCGTCTTGCGGATGCCGACTCCATAACAGTTGACAGCGTGATAAACCGCTACTCCAACATGGTTGAAGCCAAAGGCGCAGTGTTCCGTCCCGGCATGTACAGTGTGGGAAGCAACATAAGCACCGTGAAACAGCTTATTGAAGCCGCTTCGGGAGTTACCGAAGACGCATTCAAGACCCACGCCGTTCTGCACCGCCTGAAAGAAGACCGCACGCTTGAGGCAAAAAGCGTGGACATAGAGGGGATTTTGAGCGGAAAGGTTGCCGACATACCCTTGAGAAACGGCGATGTGCTCTTTGTGCCGTCAACAAAAGACCGCACTAAGGACCGCAAGATTTCCATCTTCGGCGAAGTGTTCTATCCCGGCACTTACGAATACGCGGAAAACGAGACATTGGAAGACTTCATACTCCAGGCCGGCGGACTTAAAGACAACGCCTCGACGGCAAAGATTGACGTTTCGCGCCGAATAAACAACCCGGCTTCAACGCAAAGCAGCGAAATGCTGGCGCAGACGTTCACATTCTCGCTGAAAGACGGTTTTGTGATAGACGGCGACAGTTCGTTCAAACTCAAGCCATACGATGAAGTTTATG
>CAKRMO010000288.1 GCA_934364765.1 uncultured Bacteroidaceae bacterium
GTAATACGTGCCCTCCGGTACCTTGATAATGGGTTTCATCTTCTCACGGAAGTTCCCCTCGGGAATGTTGTCTATAAGCTGCTCTATTATCGACAGGCTTTCAAGAATTTCGCGCAGACGCACAATGAGGCGTGCATAACTGTCGCCGTCCTCAAGCACAATCTCGTTGAAGTTCACGCGGTCGTAAGCACCGTAGGGTTCGAGCTTGCGCACGTCGTTGCTCCAGCCGGCGGCACGTCCGCTGCCGCCGGTGCAACCGTAGGATATAACCTGCTCCTTCGTGAGCGTTCCCACCCCGTCAAGGCGGTTGTGGGCTATCACGTTGTCGGCGAAAATGTCGTAGTATTCCTGGATGTTCTTGCGCATTATGACGATGAAGTCCTTCACGCGCTTCTGGAAGTTGGGGTGCAGGTCATACTGCACGCCGCCAATCATGTTGTAGTTTATGATCAGGCGGCCTCCGCACGTTTCCTCGAAAATGTCGAGTATCTTCTCGCGGTCGCGGAAAGCGTAAAGGAACGCGGTGGTAGCCCCCAGGTCCTGGCAAAGGCAGCCGAAGAACAGCAGGTGGGAGTCGATACGCTGGAGCTCGTCCATTATGGTGCGTATGACCTTCACGCGGTCGCTCACCTCCACGCCCATTGCCTGTTCTATGCAGGCGCAAAGCGCATGGCGGCTCTGCTGTGCCGATATATAGTCAAGACGGTCGGTAAGGGCGAGAGTCTGCGGATAGGTCATCGACTCGTTCAGCTTCTCCACCCCACGGTGAATGTAGCCCAGCACCGGGTCAATCCTCTTTATAAGCTCGCCGTTCAAAGCCACACGGAAATGCAGCACGCCGTGGGTTGAGGGATGCTGCGGGCCGATGTTGACAACATAGTCGTCCTCGCCGAAAATCACGTTCTCCTTGGCTTTCAGCGTTCCGTCGGGCTGCAGCTCATACTCCTTGGTGGTGTCGGCAAGCGGCTCGTTGGTCATGTTCTTGGCGTCGAACGGATTTTCCTTTATCGGGTCGTCATCCTTACGCATGGGATAGCCCACCCAGTCCTCGCGCAGGTAGATGCGGCGCATATCCGGGTGTCCGGCGAATATTATTCCGTAGAAGTCGTAAACCTCGCGCTCGTAAATGTTGGCAATGTCCCAAAGGTCGCTCGCCGTGGGAAGCACTGGGTTCACGCGGTCGGCGGTGGAGCAGCGCAGGTTCTCGCGCTTGCCGGTGGCGGTGGAGTAAAGCATGTAAACCACGCCGAGACCGCCCTCTTCGCCCCAGTCCATACCTATGAGGTTTTCGAGGAAGTCCATTTTCTCCGTATCGCGCAGGCGAAGCAGTTCCGCCTTCAGTTGCGAAGGCTCTACAGTTCTTATGTCAAGTTTCATGCCTTGTCCTCCTTTGGTCTTTTTTGTTTGCGGTTGGTTGTTCCGAAGAAGTTCTCAACTTTCACGATGCGCTGCAGCTGCATCATTCCGTAGAGGAAACTTTCGGGGCGCGGCGGACATCCCGGCACGTAAACGTCAACGGGAATAACCTGGTCCACGCCCTGCACCACATGATAGCTCTTTGTGAACGGGCCGCCCGAAATGGAGCAGCCGCCTATGGCAACCACATATTTGGGGTCGGCCATTTCGTCGTAAAGACGCTTCAGCACCGGGGCCATCTTGGTGGTTATGGTGCCGCACACAAGTATCACGTCGGCCTGGCGTGGACTGTTGCGCGTTACCTCAAAGCCGAAGCGGGCAATGTCGTAGCGTGCGGCGCACACCGCCATAAACTCAATGCCGCAGCAGCTTGTGGCGAAAGTCAGCGGCCACAAAGAGTTGCTGCGCCCCCAGTCTATGAGGTCGTCCAGCGGTTTCACCAGAACATTCACGCCCCCGGCGTTAAGTTCCGCAACTAATTTCTCGTAAGTCTCGTTGTCCTTGAAATCCTTGTAAGGTACGGACTTGATTTTGGCACGTTTCTTTATTTCCATTCCAACGCTCCTTTCCGCCAGGCGTAAGCCAAGCCTAATACCAAGATGAACAAGAAAAACAAAACGCTGGCAATCCCCACTCCTCCGAGTGTGCGGAGCACTACCGCCCACGGAAACAGGAACATGGTCTCCACGTCAAACATAAGGAAAAGGATGGCGTAAAGGTAGTAGCCAATGCGAAACTGCATCCAGGTCCTTCCGCGTGTGGGAATACCGCATTCGTAAGGCTCCTCCTTCTGGGCGTTGTACGACCTCGGGGCGATAAGCACAGCTATCGTTACCACCAAAGGCACGAACAACAAACCCGTAAGGGCGGCCGTTACAAGCATGGTGAAGTTCATTGTACAGTATATTAATTAATTATTTATTATTGTAAAAACCAGCTTTTAGTGGCTGCAAAGGTAATAATTATCATTAAAAAAAGCTACATCCAA
>CAKRMO010000289.1 GCA_934364765.1 uncultured Bacteroidaceae bacterium
GTTGGATATCATGGCGTTGGCGATGTGGAAGTCGTAGGGCGGGAAGATGAACTTGTTAGTCCATCCCTCGTACTGCTTCAGGTGGTTGTCCGCACCCACGGCGGTTTCGAGCGCGCGCTGCACCGTTGTCCCCACCGCAATAACCTTGTGTCCGTGGTCAATGGCATTGTTCACCACATCGCAGCACTCCTTCTCCACCGCCATTTGCTCGGAGTCCATCTTGTGCTTGGTGAGGTCCTCAACGTCGGTCGAGCGGAATGTGCCAAGCCCGCAGTGCATTGTGAGGAACGCGAACTCTATGCCCTTAATCTCCATTCTCTTCATAAGCTCGCGCGAGAAGTGCAGGCCGCTTGCGGGGGCTGTTACCGCGCCCTCGTTCTTGGCGAAGATAGTCTGGAAACGCTCCAGGTCCTCAGGCTCGACATCGCGCTTTATGAACTTTGGCACGGGAGCCTCGCCAAGGGCGTAGAGCTGGCGTTTGAACTCGTCGTGCGGCCCGTCGTAGAGAAAGCGCAGCGTGCGTCCGCGGCTCGTGGTGTTGTCTATGACCTCCGCCATTATGCTTCCGTCCTCGCCAAAGAACAGCTTGTTGCCAATGCGTATCTTGCGCGCCGGGTCAACCAGCACGTCCCACAGGCGCAGTTCGGGGTTCAACTCGCGGAGCAGGAACACCTCGATTTTTGCGCCGGTCTTCTCCTTCAGCCCGTAAAGGCGTGCGGGAAACACTTTGGTGTCGTTGAACACAAACACGTCGTGCTCGTCGAAATAGTTTATTATCTCCTTGAACATCTTGTGCTCTATCTCGCCGGTCTTGCGGTGCAGCACCATCATGCGCGACTCGTCGCGGTGGTGGGGCGGATATAGCGCTATTTTGTCGTCTGGCAGTTTGAACTTGAATTGAGATAATTTCATATTGTTGTATTATTGTTTTGCTTTTTGTTTGAATTTCCGCCTGTTATGTCGGGGATTTCCACATCCACGCCCTCAAGCCACTGCGCGAAGTCCTCGGGTTTCAGGCTTTGGTCGGCAATATACTGCCCCACCCGCGTGCGGCGCAGTGCGGTGAGGTATGCGCCGCTTCCCAACGCCTCGCCGATGTCGCGTGCAAGGGCGCGGATATACGTTCCCTTGCCGCAGTGGACGCGGATTTTCATTTCGGGCATTGAAAAGTCCAGAAGCTCTATGCCGTATATATGTATGGGCTTTGCCTTGAGCTGCACCTCCCTACCCTTGCGCGCCAGATGGTAGGCGTGCTTGCCGTCAACCTTGCACGCGGAATACACTGGCGGGGTCTGGAGTATGTCGCCCTCGAACTTGCGCAGCGTCTCCTCCACCAGACTGCGCGTTATGTGCGCGGTGGGGAATGTTGCGTTTTCGGGATGCTCCATATCAAAGCTCGCCGTTGTCGCCCCAAGGCGGAGCGTCGCCTCATATTCCTTGTCGAGCATTTGCAGCTCCTCGATTTTCTTCGTGGCGCGGCCTGTGCATACAAGCAGCAGGCCCGTGGCGAGAGGGTCGAGCGTGCCGGCGTGCCCCACCTTGATTTTCCTTCCGTCCATCCGCGCCGTGAGGGTGTTCCTCACGGTGTAAACCACCTTGAACGATGTTGCGCCGTAAGGCTTGTCGAGCGCGAGTATCTCCCCGTCAAAAAAGTTCATTACAGGCACGGTTTATGAAAGGATTATCGTGAGCATTCCGGCAACGGCGCAATAAACGGCAAAATAGATTAGCTTGCCTTTCTTAACAAGGTTCACCATCCACTTGCAGGCTATGCACCCTGTTACAAACGCTGCAAGGAAACCCACGGCAAGCGCGCCGGGCGATATGCCGCCGACGGCGGCCTCCGCGCCGTGCCTCATCCCCTTTATGATGTCGAGAAGGGCCTCGCCGAGGATTGGCGGGATGACCATAATGAACGAGAACTGCGCGAGCTTTGACTTGTCGTTGCCGAGAAGCAGCCCCGTGGCTATTGTAGAGCCGGAGCGCGAAAGTCCGGGCATCACGGCGCAGGCCTGCGCTATTCCTATTATAAAGGCGTCCTTTACGCTTATGTTCTTTTTCTGCCTCGGCTTGGCGTAGTAGGAGAACGTGAGCAGGAGCGCGGTTACGAGCAGCATTGCGCCCACTATGGCGAGACCCGAACCGAACACGCCCTCAACATAGTCCTTGAAGAACACCCCCACAATGCCCACAGGTATCATGGAGACTATTATGTTCAGCGTGTAGCGCGTTTCGTCGTTCCACTCAAACTTGAAAAGCCCCCTGAAAATCCACGCAATCTCTTTCCAGAGTATCACAAGCGTGCTAAGCACGGTTGCAACATGGACGGCAACGGTGAACGTCAAATTGCTTTCCGCGTCAACCCCGAACAGGTGGGATGCTATCGCAAGGTGTCCGC
>CAKRMO010000290.1 GCA_934364765.1 uncultured Bacteroidaceae bacterium
GTAGGCGGGTGAGCCGCTTTCTATAAATCCTAACGCCGACCCCATAATCAGCGGCAGGAATATGAGGCTGCAAAATAGGGTGTTGAGGGTGAGCACCGGGATAAGCGCGTTGCCGGTAAGGGCTTTCTTTTTGAACACGTCATAGAAGCCCAGAAGGGCGGCGGAACAGAATGCGAGTAACAACCACATGGTTTTGTCTTTATTGTTTTCCTTTCACTGCTGGGCGGCGAAAATGTCTTCGGGATAGTCCACGCTTTCCAGAAACAAAGCCTCGCCCCTTACGCTTTCCCCGGCGCGGCTGCGGCTGCGGCTGTCGAGAATGCCGCGCAGCCCGTCAATGGCGGTCTTTCCCCTGCCTATGTCGAGAAGCGTGCCAACCACCGCCCTCACCATGTTGCGCAGAAAGCGGTCCGCACTTATTTCGAAACGCCATTCCCCGTCAGCAATTTCCACCCACTGCGCCTTGGTTACGGTGCAGAACGATGTTTTCACGTCCGGGTGGGCTTTGGCAAAGCAGTCGAAGTCGTGCCGCCCCAGCAGCATTGCCGCCGCCTCGTTCATTAGGCGGAAGTTCACGGGACAGGTGAGGCGCAGGTGGTATTTGGTGAGGAAAGGGTTTTTCCTCAGGGTAACATAGTAATGGTATGTGCGCATTGTGGCGGAAAAGCGTGCGTGGGCGTCGCTGCGCACTTTCACTATTTTGCCTACGGCGATGTCGCGGGGCAGTATGCGGTTGAGCTTGTAGGCAAGATGCTGCTCCGCCGTCTCTCCGGGATGCTTGCCGCTTGGGGCGGGCAGATTGCCGTCGGTGTCGAAATGCACAGGCATTGACGCGGCGTTCACCCCGGCGTCGGTTCTTCCCGCCGCTGTTACGGCGGTGGGCTTGCCCAGCAGCGTGGAGAGGCTTTTCTCCAGCACTTCCTGCACGCTGATGCCGTTGGGCTGCACTTGCCATCCGTGGTATGCGCCCCCGTCGTAGGATATGTATATGAAGTATCGGCTCATGACCTTTTGCGGCTTGCCTTTATCTTGCCGTTATGTGGTAGCATCCTTGCTTTTTCTCGTATTTCACGTAGCACAATCCCTGCTTGCGCGCGTCGTTCAGCACTTCAGACAGCACGTATTTCAATGTGTCGTCCCTTACGGGGCGCACCTTGGGAAGCGCGGGGTCTTGCACCATGCGGTATTTGTTGTATGCTATGTCGAATGTGGTGCCGTATCTGTGTGCGCTGTTAGGCGAGGCGTTGCCGTTGTGTTTGCGCAGCCGCGCCACGTCGTCCTCGGTGCGCAGCAGCGAGGTTACCATTATGTTGTTGAGCGGTATGCCTTTTATTGCAAGCGAATCGTGGAACGTCCTGCCTATGTGTTCCAGCAGCATTGCGGCGCGTGGCACGAGATAGGGTATGGAGTTATACAGTCTCTTTACATAGAAATAGGGTGTGGAGGCCACGAACACAAGTTCCTTTTTGTTGGCTTCGGCCTGTGCGCGGTCTTTCACCGGCTTCACGCCGAGCCGCATGGCCGTGGCAAGGTGGGTTGGGTTGGGGTCGGGAAAGGTGTTCACGAAGTCTGGCACGCTGTAAATCCTGTGGTGCTTGGGCTTTCCGTTTGCGCCGTATTCAAAAGCGGGGCGTTTGCGCGGCATGGCCATTATGCTGTCAACATAAATGCGCTGTGTGTCGATGCTGTCGGGCCGGCTTTCGGCAACAACGCTTTCGCGTGGCTGCTTGGCGGTTGTGTCGCGGGTTATCTGCGGGAATATGAGCTTGATGATGAACAAAATTGCTGTTATCCCATAGAATATGTATAGGAAAGTCTTTTTGTCAAGACTGAATTTCGGTTTCATTATGTCTTTGCTATGACGGTTGTTGGCGCAAAGTTACGGAAATTCGCTGAGAAATGGCAATAAAACAGCCGTCCGTGCGCCTGTGCGGGCTGGCATATTGGCTGTTGCCGTGCAAACCAAGCGCATCACTTTTGCAAGTCTCTGTTGAAAACAGGGTATTCATCCGGCAGGCTTATGGAAATCTCAATGAGACCCGCCGCTTCGCCGCTGTTTTTCTCATACCAAGGGGTTTGGTGCAGCAAACGGCGTTTTCCGTTCCTCACCACCTCGTAGGTGTTGCTTCCGCCGGTTTCAATCATTCGGCGTATCGTTCCCTGCGACTTCTTGTTGTGGCAGTTGTACAGGTTCTTGCCCACAGCCGCTCCGTCGCGCTCAACGGCGCGTTGGTTTTGGTATAGTATTATGCCGTTCTTGTCGCAAACAGTGGCGGCAAATCCCGCTTTTTCCAAGTAGTCAAACATGGCTCTTTATTTGTAAGTTTTTTGGTAGTTGCTAAAACTGGTGTAAAGTTAGGCGTTTTGTTCAAAAATGAGGGATGT
>CAKRMO010000291.1 GCA_934364765.1 uncultured Bacteroidaceae bacterium
CTGCAACTGGCATTGCATAATACGCGGCCGCCATTCCCACCGGCATGGCAAAACTTGCCGACCAGGCGAAATAGTAGTCCGAGAGCGTGCGGCGTTCCGAAACCGTAAGGTCGTTCAGCAGCGTGCTTCCCAAGGAAACCTGCGCCAAACCGCACACCGCCCCCTCAAGAAAACGCACCAACGCCACCGACGCGGCATCGCGGCTGAAATACATTATTCCGGAAACCGCCGCCAAGGCAAGCAGCGAAACCTCGTAAACTTTCTTCCTCTGAAATCGCGCCACAAGGTATGAACTCAACGGTCCGAGCACATACAAGCCCGCAGAAAAGGCAGCCATAGCAAAAGAAAGCGGGCTTTGGGAAGCTCCCTCGGCACGCCCCGCGAACATCACGGACGCAAGTTGCATCATGACGGCCGCCACCAAGAGGAAATTGGCGCAACAAATTCTGAGCATCACCCCGTTCATAGTGCCACCGCTTATTTTTTCCCTGTCAATATTGCTCTTCCTTGCCGGGGTAATCCCCGCTTCTCACATCGGCAACATACCGCTGCACCGCGTCCGTGATTACAGAGTGCAGGTCGGCGTAACGGCGCAGGAACTTGGGGGCGAAACCTTTGTTCATGCCAAGCATATCCTGAGCCACGAGCACCTGGCCGTCAACCCCGTCCCCCGCGCCTATGCCTATCACGGGAATTGCCAGCATGGCGGAAACCCTGCCTGCAAGAGAGGCGGGAATCTTCTCGAGCACCAAGGCAAAGCAACCGGCCTCCTGCAACGCCTTTGCGTCATCAACCAGCCGCTCCGCCTCTTCCTCCTCCTTTGCCCTAAGCCCGTATCCGCCGAACTTGTGTATGCTCTGCGGAGTAAGACCAAGATGCCCCACAACAGGCACCCCCGCGTCAACCATTGCGCTTATGGCAGGGACAAGGCGTTTGCCGCCCTCGAGCTTCACGGCATCGCAGCCGCTCTCCTTCATTATGCGTATGGCGTTCCTCACGGCCTCGTCGGCATTCACCTGATACGAGCCGAAAGGCATATCGCAGACTACAAGCGCGTGCTTTGCAGCCCTCGCCACGCTTTTGGCGTGATAAATCATTTCGTCAACGGTAATGGGAAGCGTGGTTTCATTGCCGGCCATAACATTCGAGGCGGAATCACCAATGAGAATAATGTCAACCCCGGCGGCATCTACAATGCCTGCCATTGTGTAATCATAGGAGGTAAGCATTGAAATCTTCCTGCCCTCACCTTTCATTTTCAGAATGCGCTGCACTGTAACAGGACGCACGTCATCTGACAAATAACCAGCCATAATATTCTTGTTTCAGGGGACGCTAAAAACCCTCATGACAAGGCTGCCCCTAATTTTCGGAGTGCAAAATTACTAAATTCCTTATTTACCGCAAAAACTGCCGCAGAAAACCTTGTCGGCATCCCCGGGCGTGAAACCGCGAAAGTCGGGAATTACAATGTCGCTGTATTGTTTCACAACTTCGGCAGGATTGGAAGTCGTAAGCCCAATTACCATAGAGCCGGAAGCCGCCGCAGCCTGCAATCCGTTCACGGAATCCTCGACGACAATGCACTCCTCCGGGGCGAAGCCAAAATGCCTTGCCGCCGTAATATAGCAGTCGGGCGAAGGTTTCGACTCCCTGTAATCCTCCGCCGTGAAGATTTTGTCGAACATCCCTCGCAGCTCCGGACGCACCTTATATACAAAGTTCATTTTGTCGCGGTCGGAACTTGTAGCCACGGCGGTTTTTATTCCAGCCGCCCGCAAACTTTTCACAAACTCCACCACTCCCGGAATGTCAGGGTAAGTCATCGTGCGCTGGAAGTCGTTTAGTTTTTTTCTTATCTCCGCCCTTGTTTCCTCCAAGGGAAAATATTTGTCAAACACCTCGGCAAGCGTGTTTCCTTTAAGTTTCAGCGCAAAGTTCCCGACCTCCGGCAAATAATCCTTGTTTATCCTGTCCCAAAACACCGTGTATTGGCTTTCGGTGTCAACCACCACGCCGTCGAAATCAAAAAGCACCGCCTTGAAACTGTATCCCATTTTATTTTGGTTTTCCGCAAAATTAGGCATATCGCCACACACGCCAAAAACGCCAAACTTAATCCTCGCCATATTGCCGCCCTTATTGTTTTTAATGCTAACTTTGCATTACAAGTATCAAAACCACACAAAAACATGAAGCTAAGAAACATGAAGCTAAGAGTTTTTACAGCCGCCGCAGCCCTTGCGCTGGCATTGGCGGCACACGCGCAAATCCCTGGAGACATCACGGCAAAGGACATTGCCCGCGCAAAAGAGCTTGTATCAAAAATGACGCTTGACGAGAAGATTTCGCTCATAAGCGGAAACGATGACGGAATGTCGCTG
>CAKRMO010000292.1 GCA_934364765.1 uncultured Bacteroidaceae bacterium
GTAATGGAGCGGCTGCGCAAACATATTTGTGTCGAGCATTATTCCATTTGCACAATGAGTAAAGGATTTTACAACAGGTTTGTCTTCCGCGAACACAATGGGTGCGCCTACAGCTTTTGCCGTTTTTTCAAAAACGTCTTTTGTCTCTTCAACAGTCTCGCCAATTACGGCAGTGATGCCGTGCTTGATTATCCCGGCTTTTTCTTTTGCGATTTGCGCCAGTGTGTTGCCCAAGAATTGTGTGTGGTCAAAACTGATGTTTGTGATAACCGAAACTTCGGGCTTTATTATGTTTGTGCAGTCGAGCCTTCCGCCCAAGCCCACTTCAACAACAGCCACGTCAGTTTTCTGTTTGGCGAAGTATTCAAAGGCGAGCGCGGTTGTAAGTTCGAAAAACGACGGGTGCAAAGGCTCAAAGAAAAAGCGTTCCTTTTCAACAAAATCAATGACTTCCTGCTTGGAAATCATTTTGCCGTCAACCCTTATCCTTTCCCTGAAATCAACAAGGTGTGGCGATGTGTATAGCCCTGTTTTGTATCCGGCTGATTGCAGTATGGCGGCGATGGTATGCGCACACGAACCTTTGCCGTTTGTTCCGGCAATGTGTATGATTTTGTACTTTGTGTGCGGATTGCCGAAATGGTTGTCTAATGTTTTTGTGTTTTGCAGTCCCTCCTTATACGCTCCCGCACCAATGTTTTGAAACAATGGTGCGGAGGCGAATAGGTAGTTTGCCGTTTCCTCGTAATTCATGCCAAATGTACAATGTTCTGCCGTCAGTCGAACAAAGCCCGGAATTTTTGGAAAATACTTTCCTTTATGTCTTTGTTTGGCTTGACATTATCGCTCTCCTTTAAGGTTTCGAGAGCCTTTTTCTCTTCTTTCGTCAAATTTTCCGGGATGTAAACGCTGACATTTACGATCAAATCCCCAGTGCCGCTTCCGTATCCCTTTACGGCGGGAAGTCCTTTTCCGCGTAGGCGCAAAACTTTTCCGGGCTGCGTTCCGGGCTTGATTGTTATTTTTGACATACCGTCAATGGTCGGTATGTCAACCGTGTCGCCAAGGGCTGCCTGCGGAACGGTAAGGAGCAGGTTGTACACGAGGTCATTTCCGTCTCTGACAAATGTCGTATGCGGGGCTTCTTCAATAACAACTTGCAGGTCTCCGCTCATTCCGCCATGCCGTCCCGCATTTCCTTTTCCCGGAACGTTGACGATCATTCCTTCTGACACGCCGGCGGGAATGTTTACTTCCACAACCTCGTCAGCAAGCACGACACCTTCGCCATTGCAATGCCGGCATTTGTTCTTTATGACAGTGCCTTCCCCATGGCAGGTGGGGCATACGCTTTGGGTTTCCATAATGCCGAGAAAGGTGCGCTGCTGGCGCACAACGTGTCCTCTTCCGTGGCAGGTGGGGCAGGTTTCTGCGGCAGACCCTTTTTCGGCGCCGGTTCCGCCGCATTCGGCGCATTTTACGTATTTCTTGACCTTGAACTTTTTGGTTACGCCCTTGGCTATTTCTTCAAGAGTGAGTTTTACGCGCAAGCGCAGGTTGCCTCCCGCAGGGCGGGCGGCTGTTGTCCCTCCGGCATTCCCGAAGCCTCCGAAGCCGCCTCCAAAAGGATTGTGTCCGTTGAACAAGTCTCCAAACATGCTGAATATGTCGTCCATACCCATGCCGCCGCCTCCGAAGCCTCCGAACCCTTCGCCGTTAACCCCGGCGGCGCCAAACTGGTCGTAGCGCGAACGCCTGTCAGGGTCGCGCAACACGTCATAGGCTTCTGCGGCTTGCTTGAACTTCTCTTCCGCTTCTTTGTCGCCCGGATTTCTGTCGGGATGATAGCGTATGGCCATTTTTTTGTATGCAGCCTTTATTTCATCGCCGGTGGCCGAACGTTCCACCCCTAAAATCTTATAATAGTCTTTTTCTATATCTGCCATGATTTGTGCTTTGCTAACGGCGTTTGTGGTGCTTTTTATTGTCCAACGGCTACTTTGGCGTGGCGTATGACTTTGTCATTAAGTTTGTATCCCTTTTGCACGCAATCGATGACTTTTCCTTTAGCATCATCGCTTGGGGCAGGGATCATTGCCACCGCCTCGTGGAAGTCGGTGTTGAAGTCCGCCTCTTTTGTCTCAATGGCTTTCAACCCGTTTGTTTCAAGAGCTTTCATGAACTTATGGTATATAAGTTCAACTCCTTTTTTAAGGGCTTCTTGGTCTTCTGTTTTTTCCAGATTCTGCAAAGCCCTTTCAAAATCGTCAATAATGGGAAGCAATGAGGTGATGACTTTTTCGCCGCCGTTCAGAATCAGTTCACTTTTTTCCTTCAGCACGCGTTTGCGATAGTTGTCGAACTCTGCGGCCTGACGCAGATAC
>CAKRMO010000293.1 GCA_934364765.1 uncultured Bacteroidaceae bacterium
CACACTGAACATTGTGCGCGAACTCAACTCGCCGCTCATCAAGGTTTTCACAAACAATGGTCAGCACGGCTACACGCCGAATTTCGAGAACGCATTGGCACACGCTAAAGGCGACTACATTTTCCTGTCCGACCAGGACGACATTTGGGAACCGCAAAAGGTGAAAGTGTGCATGGAGCATCTGGAAAACTGCGACTTCGTAATCTCCGACGCCACAATGGTTGATGCCGAAAACAGAATTATAGCCCAATCGTTCTGCGCCGAAAGGCATTCGAAGCCCGGACTAATAAGCAACCTCATACGATTCAGCTATCTCGGCTGCTGCATGGCATTCAGGAAAGAGGTGCTGCGCAAGGCGCTGCCCTTTCCACCCAACCACAGATGCTGCACCCACGACAACTGGCTCGCCCTTGTCGGACTGGCGTTCCACAAAACCGTTTTCCTAAACGACAAACTCATACGCTACCGCCGCTATGGCGACAACACGTCAGCCGCCGGACTGAAAAAGACAACAAGCGCATGGTTCAAACTTAAATACCGCCTGTATCTTGTATATTGGCTCTTGCGGCGCATAAGCCGCAACAAAACACTTTAATTGAATACCTGCAAAAACATGAATGCAGTGGATAATGTTTCAGACCATTTTCCCTGCGTTGGGGAAATGGTTCAATTGGGAAACGAGTCAGAACACGAAATTGATGATTAGAAAAATTGCTCTTACAGACGATAAAGCCGCCAATTCCCACAAGGCAAAAAAACACTTCGGGATGTTTTTTCTATCATTCTGATTATCATATTTTTGCCACAAACTACTTAGTTCTTGTAACGGTTTGTTTTTCAGCGCGTTGCAAAGTGCGAAAAAAAGGTCTGATGTGGTTTGGATTATGTCTGATATAATTTTTTCTACGTCCTATGTAGTTTTTCCTACATCCGATGTAGTTTTCGGGGTGTTTGGAAAAGAGTTGCCGGTTTGGAGTTTGCACCATTTGTAGGGGCGGTGGAAACCGCCCTGTATGCCGCCGCATAAACCGCGCCACAAACCGCTATCGAAACATTGCATAATCCGCGCAATTCAGGGCGTATGCCATACGCCCCTACGGCAGCGCAATTCATTTATTAATCGCCATTTATATATTCGCAGCGCACGCGGCATAAATGCATAGTCATGTTCGGATTTCAGAAGTGCCTTATTCTGAATTTACGCCGCATATGGTTTTGCCGGCATCGTGTGCGGGCATAAAAAAGCGCGGTTTGCACCATGCGATGCAAACCACGCGCTGTATCCTATTGGGAATGTTGCTTACTTCAAGCCATTGAGCCGGGTTGCGGTGAAGGCCATGTGTCCCGGGATCAGCCCGGTTGTCGCCGACCATTGCAGCTTGCCTTCCGCACTGTAGCAGTAAAGCATACCGGGTGTCTTGTAGTCTTTCGCGTCAGCCACGAAAATCTCCTTTGTGTCGGGGTTCACGGCAACGGCATACGGCATCACAATCCTGCTGTCCGTTCCGTCGGTTATGAAACCTGCGCTTGAAAGTTCCTTGGTCTTTGTGTTGTAGAGCGAATACGAGTTTGTCGCCTCGTATGTTGGGGCTTTGTACTCCACACCTATTATATAAAGGTTGTCGCCGGCGGCGGCGATTGCGGAAACGCGTGTGTCGATTGAGTCGCTCAATGCCGCTGTTGCCGTGTTCACAACGTATATCTTGGAACTTACCGTGCTGTAGTTTCCTGTGGAGATTACATAAAGGTTGTCGTTTTTGTCGAGAGCCACCTTGCCGAGGTTAAGACCGGCATCGATTGTCTTTTCAACCTGCATTGTCTGCGGGTCTATCACGTTGATTGAATGCTCGTAGTTGGGGTACATATATCCGCCCGAATTGGCGATGAACACCTTTCCGTTGGCAAAGGCGATGCCCTCGGGCTGGTAGCCCACGGTTACTGTGCTTTCAACGGAGTTTGTGTTGAGGTTTACCTTATACACCGAGCCTTTTGTGGTTTCCGAAGTCTTGTCGGTGGGGTCGGCATACGAGGACACATAGGCGTAGTTGCCGTCGAAGGTTATGAAGCGGCACGCCGGGATGTCGATAGATGCAACGTGCTTGCCGGTCTTTGCGCTCATCACCTCCACAAGGTTCGAGCCGTTCATCACGGCATACACCTTGCCCTTGTAAATTTGGATGTCGTTTCCCGTGTCGCCAAGTCCGAGCGTTACGTTCGGGTTTATGGTCGGGAACAGGTTAAGGTAATAGTTGCCGTTGGTATAGTCGAAATAGTCCAGCGAGGACTTGTTCGAACCCATTGCGCCCTCGTTGAGCACAAAAACGCCCTTTGAGCTGAGGTTTTTCTGCGGTGTTGCAACCGTTGTGCCTGTGATGTCGATT
>CAKRMO010000294.1 GCA_934364765.1 uncultured Bacteroidaceae bacterium
CTGCAGTTCCGAGCAGATAGACCAGAAAGGAAAAGTTCCAACTTACGGTGCACAAAATGCCGGCAAGAAGCGTGGCTATAACGCCGCCTGTCTGGTTCATGGCGGCGGAAAGTCCCATTAGTCTTGCCTGTTTTTCCGGCGGATAGTAATATGCGAGCAATCCTGTGGATAGCGGCATCACCAGCCCCACGCTTATGCCGAGCAACGCCCGCAAAAACAGCAGCACGCCTATTCCTGTGGCGAAAAAGCACAGCGTGCCACTCGCCACATACAGCGCAAGCCCTGCAACGGCAATTGTGCGCGAACCGAAGCGGCGGCTTATTTCGAGGAAAAACAAGTTGGTGAGGATGATGAAGAACGCCGGTACGCTCACGATAAGCTGCACCAGAACTTTGGGGCTTTCCGCAAAGTGGGCTTGGATTGTGGCGAGGGCCGGGGCTATTGCCGCTCCCGCCATAACGGTGAGAAGCGACATGGAAAGTATTGCGCAGGCAGTGCGGCGCGGTGTTGTGGAAACCATAATATAAAATGTTTTAATGTAAATCCTTTACGAACCAAGGCTGTCTGTTCGTAACTGGACTTACATGCCGCATCACTGCAACACCACTCGTTACCGCTTTGTCTGCGAGCCTTGCGGCTGCAAATTTACGAAATTTCCGCCATTCAGTTTGCGAGGTTCACGTCGATTTGTGCGGTGTAGATGCGGCGCGGGTCGCCAAACGCCGCGCAGCTGTTCACCATCGACGAAAGGTTTTCCTGCACCTTTCCGCTGAACGCCTGTTTGCCGTTCACCATGACGGTAAGCCTGTGGCCCAGGTTTACGAGGCTGCGGTTGAGATACACCGTGAGCCTGCCGCCTTCTGCCGGCGTGTATTTGCGCTTGAACCTCATTTCAATTCCCCATACGTTGTCTTTCTCCGTGGTGGTGTATTCCACCTTTTCAACCCTAAGGTTTATTGTGTCGCCCTTAATGGTCTCCTCGTAGAACACCCTTTCCCCGGCTTGGGTTGAGGGATGCTCGCTCAAATAAAGGTTGTAGAACCCGTCCCTGCGGCATCCGTCCATCTCGAAATTCTCCCACGCCACATACTTGGGGTAGGGGTTTCTCGCGTTTGCGGCGAGCCACGGCGTGGTGGTGGAGTAGTCTATGGCGTGTCCGCGCCCGGGGATAACCTGTATGTTGTGCTTGTAAAGGCTGTCGTGCGCGGCGGAAAGGCTGTCGAACGCCTCCTTGGCATATTTGGTGAGCGTGTTGCGGTAAAAGCCCGTGTCGTGGTCGCCTGTGAGGAGCGAGAACGGAGTGTTGGCAAAATTTTCCGCAGGGGCGTTCTTCAGCGGCTCGCCCCCCGCCATTGCGCCGCCGCCCGCCAGATAGTCGGCAAAGAACGAGGTGAGGCGCTGCGTGCCGTATGCTCCCTCGGAAATGCCTGTGATGTAAATTCTGTCGGGGTCAATATCGCCCGAGGCCATTGCGAGGCGCAGCAGCTTTTGCCAAGCCCACACCTTTGCGCGCTGCCACCAGCGGTAGTAGCCGCCCTCGTTGGGTATTTGCGGAACGAAATATACCGACGGCGCGTCGTTGAACGAGCGCGTGAGCTTGAGCCCGTTTGCATACTCCTGCTCCCTTGGCCCCGAACCGTGCAGGTAGAGGAACATGGGATAGCCTGCGGACGGGCGCGCCCCCTTGCTGAACCACGTGAAGTTCATCGTGGCGTTGTTCTCAAGTTCGGGCGGCAGCCGCCATTTGCCGGCATACGTCAGGCTGTCCTTATTCATGCGTCCGAGCGTGTCGGGCTCAATCTTGCGCAACGCCCTGCGCCACGACTTCCATACGGCAACCGAATTTAGCTGCACTTCCTTAACCGACAGCTTCTTTTTGCTGCCCTCGTATGTCTTTGCCGTGCCCTTAAGCCAGGCCTTGAAAAAGTCATACACGTCATCCGCGCCCGCTGTGAGCGCAATGGCGAAAACTGCGGCCATAGTCGCAAAAAACCTCTTATTCATCATGGTTGCAAAGTTACGAGTAATAACGACACGGTGCTGTTAAATAATGTATCTTAGGGCTTTAGGGCGGATTTGGCACGCCCTTTTGCAAACAGCGGCTTATAACAGGAAAAGCTTTCCCGAAGCTGCAAGGAAACCGCCCTGCATAGCCCCCGCCCTCCGGCACATGGACGCATCACCTGTTATCCCCGAAAAAGCAGTACTTAGCCCTGATTACATAAAATGCAGATAATCAAGAATTTGTCCAAAACTAAAAAGTTTTTGCAAGCATTTGTTTTCCAAAGGGTTGCAAGGCGGCAAAAAAAGGTCTGATGTAGTTTAAATTATATCAGACATAATTTTTCCTACGTCCTATGTAGTT
>CAKRMO010000295.1 GCA_934364765.1 uncultured Bacteroidaceae bacterium
GCCATGAACCTTGCCGTGATGACGGAGCTTCCGCTCGTCATCATTAATGTGCAGCGCGGCGGCCCGTCAACAGGACTCCCCACAAAAAGCGAGCAGAGCGATTTGCTTCAGGCGCTATTCGGGCGCAACGGCGAAAGTCCAATGCCGGTTATTGCCGCATCCTCGCCAACCGACTGCTTTTACAAGGCATACGAGGCCGCAAAAATCGCGCTCGAACACGCAACGCCGGTGATTTTGCTCACCGACGCTTTCATCGCCAACGGCACCGGGGCGTTCAAAGTTCCCGAAATCGCCGCGCTGGAAGCCATCAAGCCTCCATACGTAACCCCCGAAATGAAAGGGAGCTGGACACCGTACACAAGAAACCCCGAAACCGGCGCACGCTATCTTGCATCGCCCGGCACGGAAGGCTTTGAGCACGTGATAGGCGGCTTGGAAAAGAGCAGCAATACAGGGGAAATAAGCGGAGACCCCGAAAACCACCAGCTGATGACCGACCTCAGGGCGGAAAAGGTGGCACGCATCCCGGTCCCCGACCTGAAAACGGAAGGCGTGCAGCAAGATGCCGACCTGCTCATAGTAGGTTTTGGCGGCACATACGGACACCTGCACTCCGCCTTTGACGAACTCACCGCCAAGGGCGAGAAAGTGGCGTTCGCCCACCTTTCCTATCTCAACCCTCTGCCAAAGAACACCGCCGAAGTGCTGCGCAGCCACAAAAAGGTCGTGGTTGCCGAGCAAAACAGCGGACAGCTTGCGGCATACCTGCGAATGAAGGTTGAGGGAGTGCACATTAACCAATACAACCAGGTAACTGGCCAGCCCTTCAACGTAGGCAAACTTGTGGAGGCCTTTGAAAAAATGCTCCACGCCTGAAAACCCGCAACGCGGAAACATCAACCGGAAAAAGAAAATAATCATGAGCGAATATACAGTTAACGATTTCAAGAAAGGACGCCCACGGTGGTGTCCGGGATGCGGCGACCATTTTTTCCTCGCCTCGCTTCACAAGGCCATGGCAAAGCTCGGCGTGCCGCCATACAAGACTGCCGTAATTTCGGGCATCGGCTGTTCGAGCCGTCTGCCATATTACGTGAACACATACGGCATGCACACAATCCACGGACGCGCCGCCGCCGTGGCAACAGGACTTAAAATAGCGTCGCCCGACACCACGGTGTGGCAGATAAGCGGCGACGGGGACGGGCTGGCTATTGGCGGAAACCACTTCATACACGCCGTGCGCCGCAACATCGACCTGAACATGGTGCTGCTCAACAACCGCATCTACGGTCTCACCAAAGGGCAGTACTCCCCCACCTCGCTTCGCGGGTTCGTCAGCAAGTCATCGCCATACGGCACTGTGGAAGACCCATTCCGCCCCGCCGAACTCTGCTTCGGCGCACGCGGACGCTTCTTTGCCCGCACCGTGGCGTCAGACACCGAGGAAACGGTTGGCGTGCTGCTTGCCGCCGCCCGCCACAAAGGGGCTTCGGTGGTTGAGGTGCTGCAACATTGCGTGATATTCAATCCCCAGTCATACGATGACGTTTACTCAAAGGAAACACGCAAGGCAAACGCAATATACCTGCGCGAAGGGCAGCCAATGGTGTTCGGCGCAAACAACGAGTTCGGGCTTATGCAGGAAGGCTTCGGCATAAAGGTTGTAAAGCTCGGGGAAAACGGAATAACCGAAAAGGACCTGCTGGTTCACGACCCGCACACCGCCGACCCCACGCTCCACCTGAAGCTCGCCCTCATGGAAGGGCCGGACTTCCCGGTGGCACTCGGAGTGATACGCGATGTGGAAGCACCCACATACAATGAGGAAGTGCACCGCCAGGTTGAGGAAATCAAGGCAAAGAAACCCTACCACAATTTCGCGGAACTCGTGGACACGAACAACACATGGACTGTGGAATAGCCGCATCCCATACGCAAAGGCAAAGAGGGCGTTGACAGCAAAAACACCCTCCGCAAAACAAAATCCCCCGCAACATAGGCATCCCTGCCTAAGTTGCGGGGTTTCCTTTTCAAAGCAGCCGTTCAACGGAATTTCGGAAAACTGCATACACCTCTGGTTTTCAATATGTTGCCCCTAATATCAAATTGCCGTGCAAGTATGTGGCTTTCAACACATTGCAAGGTGCGAAAAAAAGGTCTGATGTAGTTTGAATTATATCAGACATAATTTTTTCTACGTCCGATGTAGTTTTTCCTATGTCAAATGTAATTTTTGGGGTGTTGGGAAAAAGCCAACCGTTTTGCTCTTGCGGAAATTATATGAACGGTGTATGTTGTTTGTTGATTGCAACGGTATATATGTATGGGCACATGGCATACGCCCTCCGCG
>CAKRMO010000296.1 GCA_934364765.1 uncultured Bacteroidaceae bacterium
TTTTCCTATGTCCTATGTAGTTTTCGGGGCGTTTGGGAAAAGGCAACCTGTTTCGCGCCCTGCCCTCTTTCTTTATACATTTTATCATCGCTACAGCCCTGCCAATTTCATTTCTTCTTTTTTCCGCACTTTTTTGAAACATAAAGTTTGCTTTCCCACGCCAAACCTTTCTTTTTAGCTACGGTCCACCTTTTTTACCGCCCTGTTTGGATGTTCCCGCAAGCCGGGGTATGCTTATATTTGCTATATTTGCATGAACAATACGCAATATAATTAAGACCACTTCAAACAGATGTCCACTGCCATTCTGAAATATCCCGCCGGAAACATATTTTCCGTAAAATCCGCCCTTGCACGGTTGGGTGCGGATTGCATTGTTACCGATGACGTTGCGGAGCTGTCGAAGGCAGACCATATAGTAATACCCGGCCAGGGCGAGGCGGCTGTAACAATGGACTACCTTCGCAAAACCGGTCTGGACAATGTGATACGCTCCTTGGAGCAGCCTGTCCTGGGCATTTGCATCGGGATGCAGCTTATGTGTTCTTACTCCGAAGAGGGCGGCGGGGCCGAATGCCTCGGCATTTTCCCTGAAACCAAAGTAATCCGCTTCTCCCCCATTAACAAAGAGAAAATCCCTCACATGGGCTGGAACTCGCTGGGCAACATGAACAGCAGACTTTTCAACGGCATTGCCGAAGGAAGTTACGTTTATTTCGTACACAGCTATTTTGTTCCGTGCAACGGGTTCACAACTTCGCAATGCAATTACGCCGGCAACTTCAGCGCATCAATGGAGCGCGGCAACTTCATGGCGGTACAGTTCCACCCGGAAAAAAGCGGCAGCACGGGAGAAGCCATACTCAAAAACTTTCTTGAAATATAAGAACGATGATAAAGCCCATTCCAGCCATAGACCTGATAGAGGGCAGCTGCGTAAGGCTGTCGCAAGGCGACTTCTCAAAGAAGACTGCCTATTCCTCCGCTCCCGCCGATTTGGCGCGGGAGTTTGAGAAACTGGGGTACACAAGGCTGCACCTTGTTGACCTTGACGGCGCAAAGCAAGGCAAGCCTGCAAATATTTCCGTTCTCGAAAGCATAACCCGGAACACAGGCTTGAATGTTGACTTCGGCGGCGGCATAAAGACAGACGAAGACCTTGCCGTAGCATTCAGAGGCGGGGCTAAAGCCGTGAGCATAGGCAGCATGGCGGTAAGCGACTTCGGGAAAGTGGCTAAATGGATAGACAAATACGGAGCTGACAAATTCATCATATCGGCAGACGTGCGCAACGGCAAGGTGCACACCAAAGGCTGGACAGAGGATTCCGGCATCGGCATAAGCGACCTGTTGAAAAGGTATTGGCCGCTGGGAGTGCGCCGTGTGCTTTGCACCGACATTTCCTGCGACGGAATGCTGTGCGGCCCGAACATCGCGCTTTACAAAGAAATCATGTCCGAATTTCCCGACTGTAGGCTGATTGCAAGCGGCGGAGTGGGAAGCATTGACGACATAGCCGCGCTGAACGAGGCCGGAATACCCGCCGTTGTGTTCGGACGCGCCATATACGAGGGCAAAATCGACCTGAGGCAGGTTGCGGCAGAGTTCGGACTTAACAAACAACAGAAATCATGTTAGCGAAACGCATTATACCATGTCTCGACGTGAAGGACGGAAGAACCGTCAAGGGCGTAAATTTCATCGGACTCCGTGATGCCGGAGACCCGGTTGAGATGGGGAAAGTATATTCCGCGCAAATGGCTGACGAACTCGTATTCCTCGACATAACGGCGAGCGTGGAAGGAAGAAAGACGTTCACCGAAATGGTGCGGAGAGTCGCCGCCGAACTTTCGATCCCGTTCACCGTGGGTGGAGGCGTGAGTTCGCTCGCCGATGTGGAACGCCTTCTTGAAGCCGGGGCGGACAAAGTGGCGGTAAACTCCGCCGCGCTGCGCACGCCGTCGCTTATTGACGAAATAGCCCGGCACTTCGGCTCGCAGATTTGCGTGCTTGCCATTGACGCGAAACTTGAAGAAAACAAGGAATGGCGGTGCTACCTTAACGGAGGCAGGACACCCACGGAGCACGCACTCTTTGACTGGGCGCGGGAGGGCTACAATCGCGGGGCGGGCGAAATTCTGTTCACCAGCATGAACCACGACGGCACAAAGGAGGGCTTTGCGAACGACGCGCTGCGCCGCATAAGCGAAAGCGTGGGCATTCCGCTGATAGCCTCCGGAGGGGCGGGCAAGAAAGAGGATTTCCGCGATGCGTTCACAAAAGGATGCGCAGACGCAGCCCTTGCCGCCAGCGTGTTCCACTACGGAGAAATTAAAATCCCGGAGC
>CAKRMO010000297.1 GCA_934364765.1 uncultured Bacteroidaceae bacterium
TATAAGAAAAACTACGTCCTATGCAGGAAAAATTACATCTGATATAATTCAAACTACATCAGACCTTTTTTTCGCCGTTGCAAACCTTTGAAAAACAAAAAATTACACAGCCCCTCCAAAAACCATGCAAAATACAGGAAATCAGCACTTTGTGTATTTCCCATGCTTTTGCGTCCGCCTGCTGTAAATGCCGGATGCCACGCATGGGGATGGCGGCGTTTTTACGCCTTGGCGCATTATTTCATGAACACGAAATATACCGCCGCCACGAGGCACACGAATGCCGCAAGGTGGTTCCAGTGGAGGCTTTGCCCTTGAAAAAGAATGTTTGCCACTATGGCAAACACCACAAGGCTTACGCATTCCTGTATCACCTTGAGCTGCACGAGCGAGAACGGGCCGCCGTTGCCGTCGAAGCCTATGCGGTTGGCGGGCACCTGGCAGCAGTATTCAAAAAAGGCTATCCCCCATGAAAACGCAATGACCGCTATCAGCGGCCAGCGGCTGCTGACGCCGGTCTGCTGCAATTTCAGGTGCCCGTACCATGCAAGTGTCATGAATATATTGCTCAGCAGCAACAGTAATAATGTGTAAATTCCGCTCATGATGCCGTATTTTCTTTTTTTCACAAAAATCAGGGTCCCGACGCTGCGGAACCCTGACCGTTTTTTTGCTTGTCTGTAAGTTTCTTTTGTGTCAGTTGTTGAAATAGGGCGCGTCCGATGTCTTTGACGCCACGCCGCCCTCCACGTATGGCCAGCCGTTGTCCCACTTCACCTGGTCGAGGAACACGCAGCGTCCCTTGTCGGCCTCATCTTTGAGGTAGCCGTGGTATATAATCCATGTCTGCCCCTTGTCGTCCTCGGCAAATTCGGCGTTGTGTCCCGGTCCGGCAACGAAAGAGTCGCCCTTCAGCATTGTCTCGGCCTGGTTGTTGAGCATTGTGCCGCCCGACTTGTTGACATACGGGCCGAAGAGGCTCTTCGAGCGTCCGTAAACCACGTGATAGGTGCTGTTCGCCCCCTCGCAGCACGAGCCTGCGGAGCCGAACAGGTAGTAGTAGCCGTTTCTCTTGTATATGTACGACCCTTCTATCAGCCCTCCGGCAATCTGCCGCTTTGTGGCCCCGGGCCTGACGCGCAGCCCGTCATCGGTGAGCTGCACGATGTATATTCCGCGAAACGAGCCCCATACAAGATACTTCTTGCCGCCGTCCTCGATGTAGAACTGGTCGATGGAGTTCTGCACGCCGATTGTCTCGCTTGTGAACATTGCGCCACGGTCAACAAAGGGCCCTTCGGGACGCTCGGACGTTGCCACGCCTACCCCGCTCTTGTTTTCCACGCCCCACACGCCGATTGCGTAGTAGAGCACGTATTGCCCGTTGATGTAGTTAATGTCGGGCGCCCACATCATGGCGTTCACGGTGTTGCCGCTGCTGTTTTTGTAGCTCACGTATGGGTTTACGGTTCGCGGGCGCGTGGCTTCGGTGAACGCCGTGCCCACAAACATCCAGTCGATGAGGTTGCGCGAACGGTATATCGGCATATTGCGGGTGTCCTCTGTGCCGTAGAGATAGAAATATCCGTCGTCCGCCTTTATGATTGAGGGGTCGGGAATTGATTTCTTTATTATGGGGTTGGTGAATGTCAGTCTCTTGGCGCTGTTTTCGGCTGATGATGTGAGCGTCCACGCCAGCGCCATTGCGACTGCGAAAAATATCCTTCTCATGTTCCTTGGTATTGAAGCGGTGTCCGGTTTTTACTTTTTCCTCGATTTTTTGAAATATGGCGCGGGGGCGTTCTTTGCCGGCACTCCGCCGTCAACATATGGCCACCCGCCTTTCCACTTCACCTGCGACATGAACACCATGCGCCCTTTTTGGGGCTCTTGTCTGAGGTAGCCGTGGTATATAATCCATGTCTGCTTTTTGTCGTCCTCAACAAACTCGGCGTTATGCCCCGGGCCGGCCACGAAGTCGTTGCCCTTTATGAGCGTGTCGTACTTGCCGTCGAGAATGCGCTCTCCGCTTTTTGTCAGGTAAGGGCCGAAGAGGCTCTTGGAACGCCCGTACATCACATGGTATGTACTCTTGTCCCCTTCGCAACAAGTTCCCACCGAGCCGAAATAGTAGTAATATCCCTTGCGCTTTATTATGTAAGAACCTTCCGACTGGTTGCCGCAGATTTTCTGCTTCTGCGCCCCGGGCATAATGTTAAGTCCATCGTCTGTGAGCTGTATGATGTAAATTCCGTGGAACGAGCCCCAGGCAAGATACTTCTTGCCGCCGTCCTCGATGTAGAACTGGTCGATGGAGTTCTGCACGCCAA
>CAKRMO010000298.1 GCA_934364765.1 uncultured Bacteroidaceae bacterium
ACCTTGTCGCCGCTGCTTGCGCCGCTGACGAACGGCTTAACGCTTAGTGTGCCTGCGTCTATGTCGGGGGTGATTTCCATGCTCTCAAGATGTTTTGCGCTTACAGGCTCAAGCCAAACGGTTTGCCAAATGCCCGACGCGGGGGTGTACCATATTCCCGAAGCCTTGCTTTTTTGTTTTCCTACGGGCTGGTATCCGTCAGACGTGGGGTCGAACACTTTTACGGAAAGCTTGTTGCTGCCCGGTTTCAGTGCGCTTGTGATGTCGAGGCTGAAAGGCGCGAAGCCTCCCGTGTGGCTGCCAACGCTCACGCCGTTCACGAACACTTCCGCCTTCCAGTCAACGCCGCCGAAGTTGAGCTTGACGTTCTTTCCTTTCCATGCGGAGGGAATTGTGAATGTGCGGTTGTACCACAGGATGTTGTCCTTTGTAAGCGTTTTTCCAACGCCCGAGAGCGAGGACTCTATGGGGTAGGGTACGAGGATTTTGCCGTCGAACGATGCGGGTTCGCCGCCTTGCAGGTCTTTTATGGCGTAGTTCCACTGTCCGTTTAGGTTAACCCATTGCGCACGCTTGAGCTGCGGGCGCGGATATACGTTCCACGGCAGTTTGGGGCTGACCTTTTCCGCCCACGGTGTCTTGATTTTGTCGCCCACGGGCTTCCATTGTGCGCCGGTCTGTTGCGGGGCTGCAAGCAGTGCAACTGCGGCAGCGGCCAATAAATGTCTTACTTTCATTGATATTTTAAGTTATTGTTGTATTTGGTGAGTGCAGCGTTTATGAGCAGTTTTGCTCCGTTCCGGCGGCAGCCAATCGGAAAAAGGCTGCAATTGACTTTGCGACACCGGTATGGAAGCAAAATTAGCGAATTTCCCGAAAACCGTGTTTTGCTTCCCCTGAAAATTATGTCTGAAATAGAAAAAACTATGTCCTATGTAGGAAAAATTATATCAGACATAATTCAAACTACATCAGACCTTTTTTCAGCTTTTGCAAACCTCTGAGAAACAAATTGTTATGCAGAATATCTTCCGCCAAGATATTTTCCTGGAAACCAACGTCTTACGCGGTTTTGGCGGCAAGAAAGGGGGGTGTTTATGCCCATAATAAAATTTGCAGAGTTTCTCTTTACCGCCATTCCGCGCAAGGCACAAAAAATCCGGGTATGCCCCGCAAAAGGGGCATACCCGGAATATGTTTGCTGCTTTCAGCGCAGGCTTTAAGCCTTCTGAATGCGGTTGTAGCCGTACTGTGCGATGTCGCCAAGCTCTTCCTCGATGCGGATGAGCTGGTTGTACTTTGCCATGCGGTCGGTGCGGCTCATGGAGCCGGTCTTAATCTGGCCGCTGTTGGTTGCAACTGCGATGTCGGCAATCGTGGTGTCCTCGGTTTCGCCGCTGCGGTGCGATGTAACGGTTGTGTAGCCGTGGCGGTGAGCCATTTCAATGGCCTCAAGGGTTTCGGTGAGCGAGCCAATCTGGTTAACCTTGATGAGGATTGAGTTTGCCGCACCCATCTTGATGCCTTTCTGGAGGAATTTGACGTTGGTAACGAACAGGTCGTCGCCCACGAGCTGGCAGCGGTCGCCGATGGCTGCGGTGAGCTTAACCCAGTTGTCCCAGTCGTTCTCGTCGAGACCGTCCTCGATAGAGTCGATAGGATATTTGGTGATGAGTTCCTCGAGATACTTGATCTGCTCCTCTGCGGTGAGCTTCTTGCCGTTGGGGTCTTTGGGCATTCCGCTCTTGAGCTGGCGGTAGTCGTAGAACCACTCGCCGTTTTCGCAGGTTGCGAACTCCGAAGCTGCGCAGTCCATTGCAATCTTAACGTCCTTGCCCGGTTCGTAGCCGGCATCCTTTATGGCCTGGCAGATGCTTTCGAGAGCGTCCTCGATGCCGTTGAGCGCGGGGGCGAAACCGCCCTCGTCGCCTACGGCTGTGGAAAGACCGCGCTTCTTGAGCAGCTTTGCGAGAGCGTGGAACACTTCTGCGCCCATGCGGATGGCCTCACGCTCGGAGGGTGCGCCCACCGGACGGATCATGAACTCCTGGAACGCTATGGGAGCGTCGGAGTGTGCGCCGCCGTTGATGATGTTCATCATTGGAACGGGGAGCACGTATGTGTTTGCTCCGCCGATGTAGCGGTAGAGGGGGATGTTGAGAGCTTGGGCTGCGGTATGCGCCACGGCGAGAGACACGCCGAGGATGGCGTTTGCGCCGAGCTTGCTCTTGGTGGGGGTGCCGTCAAGCGCGAGCATCTTGTAGTCGATTGCACGCTGGTTGAGCACGCAGTCGCCTTTGAGTGCGGGGGCGATTATGT
>CAKRMO010000299.1 GCA_934364765.1 uncultured Bacteroidaceae bacterium
CAGCCGCTGGGGGACTCCGGAACGCGCGAAGTTCGACAGCGGCAGCTTCACGGACTGGGAATACACCTCCGACGGCGTGCGGTTGGGGACATGGTGGCACACCGCCATAAACAGCGCAAGGGGCTTCCCGGCGGAGGCGGAAGAGACGCAGACGGAAACACAGGCAGAAAGCCAAACACGAATACAGGCGCAGACCAAGGCGGAAGCGGCAACGGCGGAACAGGACACTGACACGGAAGCCGCAGGAACGGCACATCCCTCGCCGCAGACAGCTCCGATATACGGCTATGTGGAGAACAGCGAGGAGTTTGCGGGGAACTATGTGTTTGAGGACGGGAAGCTTTCCAAATATCTCTTCGACGGCGGGTACATCGACATAGCCTCGGGATTGAACACGGCGGCGTACCGCTTCCATGTGCGCGACCACCTGGGGAGCGTGCGGGTTGTGCTGGACGACGACGGCAACGTATTGCAGCAGCTGTACTACCACCCGTTCGGGGGCGTTTGGGGCGACGCCGGCACGGACACCGGTCTGCAGCCTTGGAAGTACAGCGGCAAGGAGTACGACCACCGGGACGGCCTTGACCTGTACGACTACGGCGCGAGGCTCTATGACCCCGCCGCCGTCCGCTGGACAAGCCCCGATCCCCTGTGCGAGAAATATTACCACATAAGCCCCTACGCCTACTGCAACAACAACCCGATTAGGTACATTGACCCGGATGGCAGGGATGTTTTTTATTCGAGCGAAGGACGGTTTCTCAGAGAGAACAAAAAGAAAACTGATTATGTTTTTGTTGATGGCAATCAATTGTTTTATAACAATAAAGCCGTTACTAATGAACAATTTGTAGGTATGGCAAGTACTGTTTATGGAGAAAGTTCTACTGGATATGGTGTAGTTGATAAAAACGAAATGTTTGCAATAGCAAGTGTGCATCTCAAAAATAAAATAGCTTTCGGGAAGAGGTCTTCTATGGCTGATGCTTTTAAGAAAACAGACGCTGACAAGCAAACAGCGTCTATGCAAATAGCAAATGCTGCTGTAATTAATGCATTGGCAGGCGGGCAAGACCTCAGTAATGGCGCTGACCAATGGGATGGGGCGGAACAAGCTATGATACCGGGTGAGAATTTGGAAAAAACTTCTAATGGACGTTTTATGTATAAGATGAATACCATGGGCTGGTCCATGCAGAATAAACATTATGAGTCGTGGAAATCAAATATAGAAGAAACTTTTGGCGATGGAAAATTTACTGTTCCACAGACAAGAAAAGCCATGTTCAACTATGGAGGTATGCGTAACAAAGGTAAAACTCGCCTGTTCTCCACAGCACAGTACGGACTTACCATCTTTTGGAAAACAAAATAAGAATGATTGCAAGAAATTTTCTTTTTATGGTAGTATGCCTTTTAATGTGTCCGCCGGCTTTGTCGGCAAACAATGGCGTAACAAGGTACAGTGTTGTGTATAATGAAAAGCTGATAGAGGAACACATTTACAATGACGGACATTTGCAAAGTATAATATCATACGGGCAGGAAGGAAAACGCGACTCATTTGTATTGGACTCCAAGTGCGGAATTGTGTGCTATTACATGACCAAGACAGGTTATGAGAAAAATGCCAATTCAGTGTACGCCCGGTATTTCGAGCCATTTTTTGAAAGCTCATTGCAGTCGTGCCGGCTTTTGGATTTGGTGGATAACGGTGTGTTGTTGGAGGATATAATTTATGGTGTCATGCAGTTGGACTCCATGCTTTGCACCGACATGAAATATGGTTATGAAAAAAAGACGATGACAAAAGCAGGACACACTGTATGCATAAGGTATGATTCACTTTTTTCAAAAATAAGGATGCCTGCGATCTCTTTTTTTCAGCCGTTTGAACACACTCCGCTGAAGTGTGTGGAAATAAAGATAAAAAGAGGGTGTCTTAAGAGAATACGTCTTGTAGGTTCGGGGGCAAAAGTTTCAGTTAGCCTTAAATACAGGAATGGTATATTGGCGGAAGAAGAAATAAAATATGGACGAGGACAAAAAGACACATATAAATACTATGCAAGATAAAAACAGAGGATTTTGATTGTCCTGAGTTTCAAGGTGGAATTGCACGATTTGCATACCAGTGTCACGCGGCGTACAGGGCGTATGCAATACGCCCCTGCAAATGGCGCAAAACGCAAATTGACTCCTTATTTTCAAACACCCCGAAAATTACATTTGATGTAGGAAAAACTATGTCCTATGTAGGAAAAATTATGTCTGATATAATCCAGTCCACATCAGACCTTTTTTCGCCTTTTACA
>CAKRMO010000300.1 GCA_934364765.1 uncultured Bacteroidaceae bacterium
GGGCTTCATGTCGCGGACGTTCATCTTGCAGAACGTGAAAAACAGCGTGGCGAACACCGCCACTGGCATCAGCGTCTCAACAAGCCTCAGGGCGGAATGCCTGAAAGGCGACAAAGCCCCGATGTTGGCGAACATCAGGTAAAGAACCGTGCCCAGCGTCATGGCTGTGGGAAGCAGCCACATTTTCAGGAAACCCACTATGCGGTTTATCACTTTCATCGTAAAAAAGCCCTAAGTCGCTGCAAAAATACTCCGCCTTGACATAATTTAGTAATTTTGCAGCCGCATTTCGGCGCAAAGTGCCATCAAAACGCGCTGAAATGCAACATTTGGCATACACAAAGACGTTTTACAATATTCGTTATGTTCAAACAACCATTCAAGCAGGCACAGCCCGGAACGTTCAGACGCTTCTCGCGCAAGAACTACGCTTTGCTCACCTGCCTTCACCGCGAGGTGAGGATAGGCGTGCTGAGCGTGGCGACGCTCGGAGCGACGCAAAGTGCGCTCGCCCTTAATCCCGACAGGGAATTTGGCGGCGACACCATTGCGGAGCAGAGCCTCAGCGAGGCGACTGTAACCGCGAGCCGTGCCAAAATCGCCGCCGACAAGGCGGCGCGTGTTGTAAGCGTCATAACCCGCGAGCAGATTGAGCGTGCGGGGGCGACGTCTGTCAACGATCTTCTGAAACTAACCGTGGGCGTGGATGTCCGACAGCGCGGCGGTTTTGGTGTACAGTCGGACATAAGCATCAACGGAGGCACTTTTGACCAAATCACCGTGCTGCTGAACGGCGTTTCGGTGAACAACCCGCAAACGGGACACCTTGTCTCGGATTTTCCGGTATCTCCCGACGACATAGAAAGGATTGAAATCCTCGAAGGTGCGGCGGGAAGGCTGTTCGGAAGCCAGGCTTTCAGCGGCGCAATCAATGTGGTTACGCGCAAGGTCGTGAAAAACTCGCTCCGCGCCAATTTGGCAGCCGGCTCGTTCGGCACCGTGGGAGCCGGGGCGAACGCCGGGTTTAAGAGCGGCGGCTTATCGCATTTTGTAAGCGGCAACTTCACGCGGAGCGACGGCGGCACGGAAAACAGCGCGTTCAACCTTGGCAATGCGTTCTATAACGGAACATACAGGGACAATGGCGTGCAAGCCTCATGGCAGGCTGGACTCGCGGCAAAGGAATACGGCGCGAACACATTCTACAGCGCGGCGTTCCCGAACCAATGGGAGTCGAACACACGTATCATAGCCTCCGCCAAAGCCGAAACACAGGGAAAAATACATATTGCCCCGCAAATTTCGTGGATTAGGTCAACCGACCACTTCGAGCTTATACACCGCTCGCCACGCGGCGAGAATTTCCACCGCAACGACGTTTTCTCATTCTCCGCAAACGCATGGGCGGAGTGGCTTTTGGGGCGCACGGCAATAGGCGCGGAACTGAGGAGCGAAAACATACTTTCGTCTAACCTCGGCCGTCCGCTCGACTCTGCAAGATACGTGCGTGTGAATGGGCACAAGGGAAATTTCTACACCAACAGCGACCACCGCACAGACGTAAACTATTTTGTGGAACACAGCGTGGTTGCCGGGGCGTTCACATTCTCCGCAGGAATGCTTGCAAACCGCAACACGGCTGTTGACGAAAAATTCCGCCTGTACCCCGGCGTGGACATAAGCTGCCGCCCCGGCGGCGGTTTCCGGCTTTTCGCCTCGTGGAACAAGGCAATGCGGCTGCCCACCTTCACCGATCTTTACTACAAAAGCCCGACGCAGGAAGGCAATGTGGGACTCAGACCCGAAAAGGTCAGTTCGGCGAAAATCGGCGCGGAATGGCGCAACTCCTGGGCGGAAGCCTCGCTGCAAGGTTACTTGAACCACGGCACTGACATGATAGACTGGGTGATGTATTCGGCAGACGACATTTACCATTCGGCAAACTTCAAGCTCGACAACTGCGGCTTTTCGGTCAACGCCGCCGCAGACTTCCGCAACCTCCTTAATGCGGACTTCCCCATAGGGCGCGTTTCGCTGGCATACGCATACATCCACCAGAACAAGAAAGACGGGGAAGGCGTTTACCGTTCCAATTACGCAATGGAGTACCTTCGCCACAAGTTTGTGGCAACCCTCGACCACAAAATCGTTTCGCGGCTCACGGCTTCCTGGTCGCTGCGCTGGCAAAAGCGCGAGGGGACTTACATAAGCTATTCCGGCGGACAGAATGCGGGAACGCTGAAGGAATATCCCTCATACGCCCTGCTCAACCTGAAACTTAGCTGGAGGCAGCCGCACTACG
>CAKRMO010000301.1 GCA_934364765.1 uncultured Bacteroidaceae bacterium
TGAAGAGCACGTGGAAGAGGGGCACGGCGAGGCGGGCGAGCCAGGCGCTTCCGAACCTGCGGCAGAGAAGAGGAAAAAGAAAAAAGATAACGGCGAGGTCAATTTTGACGATTTTGTCAACTGACCTTTTTCGGCGTGGGTTGGGAAATCCGCACGGCTTGTTCCGTGCGGATTTCTTTGTTTTGGCGCTTTTGCGGCGGTGCAGGTTTAAGTTTTGCTAAAATCCGCGCAAGGCTGTGCGCTTTGCCGCCAAAGCGGTAACTTTGCAGCGGATATGGAGAAACTTTGGAACAGGAATTACCTGCGCGTCATGCTCGTGAACTTCATGATGTATTTCGCGTTTTATTTGCTCACGCCGCTTCTGCCCCTGTATTTGAGCGAGGAGTTCGGCGCGTCAAACAACATGATTGGCATTGTGCTTTCGGGCTATGTGGTTGCCGAGATTGTGGCAAGGCTTTTCAGCGGCTATGTGGTTGACAGTTTCGACCGCAGGGGCGTGCTGCTTTGGAGCCTGTCGCTGTTTTTCGTGTTCTTTGCGGGCTACCCCGTTGCCGGAACGCTCCTTATGTTCGCCATAGTGCGCACGCTCCACGGTTTGCCGTTCGGTGCGGTAACGGTGGCAAACAGCACGGCGGCGATAGACGTTCTCCCTTCGTCACGGCGCAACGAGGGGCTGGGCTTCTATGGCTTGAGCAACAACCTTTCAATGGCAATAGCCCCGAGTGCGGGAGTGTTCATTTACAAGTGGGTGAACAGCTTCGAGGTTCTCTTCTGGCTTTCGTTTGTAATTGCGGCGGGTGCGCTTTTTGTGGCATCGAGGATAGAGCTTCCCAAGCGTGAGCTGAAAGCCGCCAAACGCCCGGTGTCGCTCGACCGTTTCTTTCTCACCCGTGCGTGGCTCCTGAGTTTCAACATAGCGTTTTTCGCCTTTTCGTGGGGGGTGCTCAGCTCCTACATCGCCCTTTACAGCAAGAATGTGCTTGGCATAACGGGCGGCACGGGAACGTTTTTCATGCTAATCTCGATAGGGCTTATGGCTTCGCGGCTTCAGGGCGCAAAGGCTTTGAGGCAGGGCAGGCTCACGCAGAACGCGGCGGAGGGGATGTGCATATCGCTTGTTGCGTATTTCATGTTCATCGCCTTTCCCTCCATGTTCACCTATTATGCTTCGGCGTTGCTGCTCGGCTTGGGCAACGGGCATCTTTACCCCGCGTTCCTGAATATGTTTGTCGGCATGGCGCACCATAACGAAAGGGGTACGGCAAATTCTTCTATACTCGTTTCGTGGGGGATAGGCATGGGAATAGGCATTCTGCTTGGCGGCGTGGTGAGCGGAAGCTGCGGATATGCGGCGGCGTTCTGGATGAACTGGACGGTCAACGCCGTGGGCGTGCTGCTGTTCTTTGCCGCCACGCGCAAGTTCTTCCTTAGGCGCAGGATAGCCGGGTAACAAATGTGTAAGGCGTTGGTTCCCAAAAGGATAACCATACAAGAAAGGCTTGCTGTAAGAGCTTGTTTTTCAGAGGTATGCAAGCGTCAAAAAAAGGTCTGATGTAGTTTGAATTATATCAGACATAATTTTTTCTATGTCCTATGTAGTTTTTCCTGCATCAAATATAGTTTTAGCGGTATTGGTTTTGCGGAAATTGTAGGTGTGTATTGCATACGCCCTGTATGGTATTGGAAAAAACAAACTGGGCTCCGCCGCATTGGCGAAGCCCATTTTATGTTGTATGTCGCCTGCGGGTTAGTCGCAGTTTGCGAGCTTGTGGTCTGAACCGAGCACGTCGGTGATTTTGTGCTTGTAGAGTTCCACCATGTATTCGCGTGCCTTGCCGCAGTACTGGCGCGGGTCGAAATACTCGGGATGGAGTGCGAAGGTTTCGCGCACGCCGGCAGTGAATGCAAGACGTGAGTCGGAGTCGATGTTGATTTTGCAAACCGCGCTCTTTGCTGCCTTGCGGAGTTGGTCCTCGGGAATTCCGACTGCATCGGGAAGGTGGCCGCCGTATTTGTTGATGATGTCAACATACTCCTGCGGAACGGAAGAGGAACCGTGGAGCACAATGGGGAAGCCGGGGAGCTTCTTCTCGATTTCGGCAAGAATGTCGAATGCCAATGGGGGAGGAACAAGACGGCCTGTCTTCGGGTCGCGTGTGCACTGTTCGGGCTTGAACTTGTATGCGCCGTGGGATGTGCCGATTGAGATTGCGAGCGAGTCAACGCCTGAGCGTGTTGAGAAGTCGATAACCTCTTCGGGGCGTGTATAGTGGCTTTCCTCTGAAGCCACCTCGTCCTC
>CAKRMO010000302.1 GCA_934364765.1 uncultured Bacteroidaceae bacterium
GCACAGGTGTTCCGTGGCAATGGCGACATCTATGTCGCCATGGGGCTTCTCGTCGTCAGGGCGCACCCAGTTTGCGGCGGTGTCCTTCATGCATATTATATATAAAGGCGCGGATTTGAACCATTCGCGGTCGTAGCACTCCCGGAGCTTGGACTTGCTTTCTTCAGAGGCCACAACTATGAATTTCCACGGCTGCCTGTTGCAGGCCGACGGCGCAAGACGCACGGCGTTGAGAATATAGTTGAGGTCGCTTTGGCTAACAGCCTGGCCGGTGAATTTTCGCGCTGAAAAACGCTTGTTGCATAACTCTAAAAAATCAGGCATGGCTTTGTTTCTTGTTTTCATTCCTTTGTTATTTCTTCTGCACGCTTCAAGGCTTTGCTTATGTGGTCGCAGATGTTCTCTTTTCCAAGCAGGTCGTAAAATCTTGCGTGTTCCAGCTGGGCGTTCACCTTTTCGCTCACGCCCGAAAGCACAACCTGTATGCCTTCCTTTTTGCTCATGAGGCAAAGATTGGTGAGGTTGTGTATGCCTGTGGAGTCAACAAACGGCACTTTGCGCATTCGAATTATGCGCACTTTGGGACGGTCGCCGAACGCCGCCATCACTTCCTCGAACTTGTTGCCCGCGCCGAAAAAATACGGACCGTTTATTTCGTACACCTCCACGTCCTTGGGTATGGTGTAGTGGTCGAGGTTCGTGGCGAGAAAGTCGAATTCCTTGTTGAGGTCTATCTCGTCGGTAATGGCTTTTACGTCCGTGGTTTCTGCCATGCGTTTCATGAACAACAGGCAGGCGATTATAAGCCCCACCTCAATGGCAACCGTAAGGTCGAAGATTATGGTGAGGAAGAATGTTATCAGCAGCACGGTAACGTCGCTCTTGGGGTTTTTCATCAATGCCATGAACGAGCGCCAGCCGCACATTCCGTAGCTTACAACAACAAGCACTCCGGCAAGGCACGCCATTGGGATGTATCTTGCCAATGGCATGAGGAAAAGGAATATCAGCAGCAGTACTATTGCGTGTATAATTCCGGCTATCGGGGTTTTGCCGCCGTTGTTGATGTTGGTCATGGTGCGTGCAATGGCTCCCGTGGCGGGAATGCCGCCGAAAAGCGGGGACGCTATGTTGGCAAGCCCTTGCGCCACAAGCTCGGTGTTGGAGTCGTGGTGATCGCCCGTAACGCCGTCGGCAACCGTAGCGGAAAGCAAGGATTCTATGGCCCCAAGTATGGCGATGGTCAGGGCTGGCGAAACAAGACTTTTTATTGTGTCCCAATTCATGTCGGGCACTTGTGCGGCGGGAAGCACGTTGCTTATGGCGAAGCGGTCGCCTATGGTCTCGATTGAGGAAACGCCCGCATAGTTCTTGAGCAGCAGTGCCGCTATGGTCATCACGATGATTGCGATGAGCGAACCGGGGATTTTTTTGCTTAACTTTGGGGTTAGGGCTATTATGGCTATGCTCGCAACGCCTATCAGCGCACACCAAATGTCAATGGTGTTGAAGTTTTGCAGATACACTCCCCATTTCTCGATGAAGTCGGACGGGTTTGACGGCAGGGTCAGACCGAAAAGGTCCTTTATCTGCGTGGTGAAAATGGTTACGGCTATTCCGCTGGTGAAACCCACCACAATGGGGTAGGGTATGTATTTTATGATAGTGCCGAGGCGCAGCAGCCCGAACATCACAAGGAACAGCCCGGCCATGAGCGTGGCTATTGTAAGCCCCTCGATGCCGTATTTTTGTATTATGCCGTAAATGATTATGATGAATGCGCCCGTAGGGCCGCCTATCTGCACCTTGCTCCCGCCGAAAACGGATATGACGAGTCCCGCCACGATTGCGGTTATGATGCCTTTTTCCGGAGTTACGCCCGAAGCTATGCCAAAGGCTATTGCCAGCGGCAGGGCAACTATGCCTACGATTATGCCCGCCATGAGATCGGACATGAATGTTCTTCTGTTGTAATCTTTAATGCAATAAAATAGTTTGGATTTTAGTGTGAATGCCTTCATCCGCAAGTTTTGTTGAAGTTGTAATTGGCGGCTGTAGTGGCTGCCGTTTGAAATGAAGTGCAAAAGTACGAATATTCCGCAAAATGGCAAAAGCGCACAATATGGGCAGGGGGGGCATGGCTGTAAGAGTGGGGAAGCGTGAGACTGTGAAAAAACAGCATGGGACGTAGGGAAAACTATGTCCTATGCAGGAAAAATTATGTCTGATGTAATTCAAACTACATCAGACATAATTTTTGCCTTTGCAAGCCTCTGTGT
>CAKRMO010000303.1 GCA_934364765.1 uncultured Bacteroidaceae bacterium
CCGTGAGAGCCTGTGCGGTATGCCTTTTTCTTGGCTTTTGTGCGCACTTTGCCATCCTCAGACCCTTGGTTTCTGGATTTGTGGAAAACAATGCCTTCGTGTATTGCCTTTTGCACCTCCTGCCGGCTTGCCTTGCGCATAATATCCTTTATTAATGATGGAACAGTCGGATTCCCGTAAACGCCATGGCAATGCCGTATTTGTCGCAGGTTTCGATGACATTGTCATCGCGCACGCTTCCGCCGGCTTGCGCAACGAAACTCACTCCGCTTTTGTGCGCACGCTCTATGTTGTCGCCGAAGGGGAAGAAAGCGTCGCTGCCCAACGACACGCCCGTGTTTTTGGCAATCCATTCCTTGCGCTCCTCAATGGTGAACGGTTCGGGGCGTTCCGTGAATATCTTCTGCCAAGCCCCGTCGGCAAGCACGTCCTCTGCGTCTTCGCCCGTGTACAGGTCAATGGCGTTGTCGCGGTCGGCACGGTGTATCCCTTCGACAAAAGGCAGGTTCATGACCTTGGGGCTTTGGCGCAGCCACCATTTGTCGGCCTTGCTCCCTGCAAGGCGTGTGCAGTGGATGCGGCTCTGCTGTCCCGCGCCGATGCCTATCGCCATACCGTCTTTTACATAGCAGACGGAGTTGCTCTGGGTGTATTTCAGCGTGATGAGCGATATGATAAGGTCGCGCTTTGCCTCGGCGGTGAAATTCTTGTTTTGTGTGGGGATATTCTCAAACAGACTGTCGTCGGCAAGGTTCACATCGTTGCGGTGCTGCTCGAAAGTAACGCCGAAAACCTGCTTGTGCTCAATGGGCGCGGGAACATATTCTGCATCGACTTTAATGACATTGTATGTGCCACGGCGTTTTGCACGCAGAATTTCAAGGGCTTCGGGGGTGTAGCCGGGGGCAATCACACCATCGCTAACCTCGCGCTTTATGAGTGTTGCCGTAGCCTCGTCGCACACATCGCTCAACGATATGAAGTCGCCGTATGAGGACATTCTGTCCGCGCCGCGCGCCCTTGCGTAGGCGCAGGCAATGGGTGAAAGAGGTATCTTCACGTCATCCACGAAATATATTTTCTTCAGCGTGTCGCTCAGCGGGAGGCCTATTGCGGCTCCGGCGGGAGAGACGTGCTTGAACGAAGTGGCGGCGGGGATTCCCGTTGCGGCTTTAAGCTCCTTTACAAGCTGCCAGCCGTTTAGCGCGTCAAGGAAGTTGATGTATCCGGGACGGCCGTTGAGAACTTCCACGGGCAGTTCGCCGTTGTCAATGTAAATGCGTGAGGGTTTTTGGTTGGGGTTGCAACCATACTTTAGCTGTATCTCTTTCATATATACAATATATATTATTATGACAAAGTAAGCCCGGAACAGCTTCCGGGAAAGTGGACCAGGAGAGAATCGAACTCTCGTCCAAACGGGGAAAAACCATGCTTTCTACATGCTTAGTCTGCCAAGGTTTTTTGTGTCTGCGGCGTGAGGCATACCGGCACATTGCCGCAAACCTTAGTTGCGGATTTTGTTTTCGCACGGAACACGCAACGCTCTCCGTGCTATTCCCGATTTGCGTGCACCACTTTTCCCGCGAGCCTCGGAACAACGGCTTCGGAGTGATGTCCCGTCCGAAAACTTGGTCTTCGGATTAAGCTGATCTACTGTACTTCAATCAGGCAGCGAGAGCGTAGTTGTTATTTTCGCCATTTAAATTCTTTGAAAGCTCAGTTTATAGTGAGAACCCACGACCCACTGCATGCTTACATACCCTTTCTGCCCGCTGTCAAATCCAGTCTGGCCCGATTAGGATGTTTGCCGTAAGGCACTGCAAAATTAAGAAATATATTGCAAACAGTCAAAGCCGCCGCCTGCTTTTTGGCCTGCAGCGGTTTCTGTTGGCATATTCCGCCGCAAAAACACAGATGTAGGTCTTGGGGAGGCGTTTGTGCGCGGTTTTGCAAAAAATAGCGGAAAGCGTGGAGACGCAAGGCAAAAAAATGGCTTCTTTGTGGTGTTTTTCGTGGTAAAACGCCGATGGTTTCGCAAATTTATATTAATTTTGCGAACTGTCTTTGGCAGACGTGCCTTCAAGGGGCGTGGAAGTCATTGGCAGATGAAAGAAACAGTGACTGCGCGGCGCATTCGCATCCTGCAAGTTTGGCAAAAGGCTGGAAGGCGGAAGAAGAAAAACAATGCGGGCGCGTCAGTTATGGTAGCGGTGACAGAAACAAGGATTTAAGTAATATTTAACGTAATATGGAAGATAAAAGAGTTTATTT
>CAKRMO010000304.1 GCA_934364765.1 uncultured Bacteroidaceae bacterium
AAGGAAGCCCGCCCCGACTGCCTCATATCCACCGGGCGCAGCGACTATCCCAACCAGATAAACAACGTGCTTTGCTTCCCCTACCTGTTCCGTGGCGCACTCGACACCGCCGCGACAGCAATAAACGAGGAAATGAAGATTGCCGCAGTGCACGCTCTGGCAGACCTTGCCAAACGTCCCGTGCCAGACATTGTGAACCGCGAATACGCAGTGAACAACTTCACCTTCGGCCCCGACTACTTTATTCCCAAACCCGTTGACCCGCGCCTCATAACCGAAGTGTCGATGGCCGTGGCAAAGGCTGCGATGGAAAGCGGCGTGGCGCGGAAGCCCATAACCGACTGGAAGGCCTACCGCATGCGCCTGAAGGAACTTATGGGACAGGAAAGCAAATTTACGCGCACCCTCTACGAAACCGCCCGACGCGACCCGCAGCGCGTGGTGTTCACCAACGGAACGCACAGCCGCATAATACGCGCCGCCGTGCAGGCGATGAAGGAGGGGATATGCAAGCCCATACTTCTGGGAAACACAAAGGAAATCACGGAAAAGGCGAAATCGCTCGACCTCAACATACAGGACATCGAAATCATAGACTTGCGCGACGAGAGGCACAGCAAGATGCGCGAGCAGTATGCAATGAGGCTCTACGAGCGCGAACAGAGAAACGGCTGCACGCTCGAGGAAGTGAGCGACAAGCTTTACAACCGCAACTACTTCGGCATGATGATGGTTGACACGGGCGATGCCGACGCACTCATCACGAGCCTCACAAGCAAGAAGGACGATGTGAAGAACATTGCCAAGGAGGTAATCGGCATCAACCCGCAGTTCAAGCACTTCGGCACAATGCACCTGATAAACTCCAAGCGCGGCACGCTCTTCCTCGTGGACACAATGATAAACCCGCATCCCGACACCGACACCCTTGTTGACCTCGCGCTTTTGAGTGCGCACACGGCAAGGTTCTTCAACCGCCAGCCGGTGATAGCAATGGTTTCCTACTCCAACTTCGGCAGCGACAAGGAGTCTGGCCCACGCCACATGCACGAGGCGGTGGACATTCTCCACAAAAACTACCCCGCCCTTGCCGTTGACGGCGAGATGCAGGTGTCATACGCGTTCGACCGCGAGCTGCGCGACAGGAAATACCCATTCAACAGCCTCAAGGGGAAGGATGTGAACACGCTCGTGTTCCAGTGTCTCAACGCGGCAAATTGCGCGTACCACATGATAAAGGCCATAAACCCCGACACCGAGGTTATAGGTCCGATACAAATGGGGCTGAACAAGCCGGTGCACTTCACGGATGCCGACTGCTCCGTGCGCGACATTGTGAACATAACCGCCGTTGCCGTAATCGACGCGCTGGTTGAGAAAAAGAAACTGCAGTTGAAGTAAACCGATACGCTGCAAGGCAAAAGGCGGCGCATGGTTTGGCAACCCGGCCAAGCGCATGAGATAAGGATAATAAGAAAACGGACGGATTTCCGCCCGTTTCTTTTTTGTGCCGGCGCTAATACCGTAAAAATAACGTAAGGTGCTGAATGTCAAGAAAGTGCGTAGCTTTTGAATGACTTTTATAACGTTTTGTTTTTCAGGTGTTTGAAAGTGGTAAAAAAAGGTCTGATGTAGTCCGGAATATATCAGACATAAATTTTCCTGAATGGGACATAGTTTTTCCTGCATCCGATGTAGTTTTCTGGGAAACCTGCTCCGAACCTGCGCAAAGGCATCCGGAGCAATAATTGGCTGCCGTTCCAAAACGCAAATGCGGCATCCGCATTTGCGCCCGCATTTGGCAATTAAGGGAAAAGTACGTATATTTGCAAATAATAGCTGGCAAAAACGGAATTGTTGAAGCCGGCGCGTAGTTGAAGAGTGTGCGGATTAAAATACGTGAAAAACTTGACGCGGCGCGATAGAAAGAGTCTGCATCCGCGCTCCACTAATGAAAAATAACAAATCAGAAATATATAAAAATGAGAAAGATTGCGATTGTCGCCGTGCTTCTGGTTATGGGCTATGGAAGCGCGTGGGCTTGGGAAAGCGCGGACTCCAAAGAGTCGGGGCGTGGCGTGTTTAATAAGGTTTCGCTCAATGTGAGCGCCGGCACCGAGGGTGTGGGGATAGGCGTCGCTGCCCCGGTGACAAATTACCTTGAGCTGGAAGCCGGCGTGAACATGATGCCGGGCTTCAAGCTGAAAGGCGACTTTGATGTGCCGCAGCAAACAGTCGCGGTGTCCGGGGGCGTTGTCGGTTCTAT
>CAKRMO010000305.1 GCA_934364765.1 uncultured Bacteroidaceae bacterium
CTTCAGTTCCTTGTGGAGGCCTGTGAGACCGGCGAGGCGGGTTGCCATAACGCCCATGTCAACCATTTCGGTGAACGGGCCGGAGAACTCGAAATCCGAACACGTCGGCACGCGGTTTTTCGCCGACTCCTTGCAGGCGCGAATCCAGTCCTGCTCGTGGGCGTTGGAGTCCCAGATGCTCGCCACGTCGCTCGTTACCACACGGCGGAGTTTCGGCGCGGGGTCCTTGAAGTCCTTCATGCGGCTCTTGGGGAGCAGCGTGGGGTTCATGCCGTAGCATCCCGTCATAATCTTCCCCTTTGAGCCGATTATCAGGATGCCGCCGTTCTCGTCGCCGAGCATTTCGCCGTCAAGAAGCTCTTCGGGGCGCGGAGGCATAAGCCCGCCGTCATACCATGTGAGTTTCAGTTCGGGCATCTCAACATTGCCCTTCTTGGGGCGTGCCGGGAAAGTGTAGGTGATTGTCTCGGCATATGGGGGCGAATAAAGGTTGCTGAGGGTTGACGATGCGATGACTTTCGTGGGGTATTTCAAACCGAGCGCGAGGACTGCGGGGTCCATTATGTGGCACGCCATGTCGCCCAGCGCACCTGTGCCGAAGTCGTACCAGCCGCGCCAGTTCCACGGGCAATACGAGGGATGGTATGGACGCATCTCGGCAGGGCCTATCCACAAAGGCCAGTCGAGCGTGTCGGGCACGGCGGGAGTGTCGGTGGGCTTCATAAGGCCCTGCGGCCAAATGGGGCGGTCGGTCCAGCAGTGCACCTCGCGCACCTCGCCTATCTCTCCGGCCCAAATCCATTCGGCAACGCGCTTGTTCCACTCGAAGGAGCTTCCCTGGTTTCCCATCTGCGTCGCCAGCTTGTATTTCTTGGCGAGCCTGGTGAGCAGCCTTGCCTCGTAAACCGAGTGTGTTAGCGGCTTTTGCAGGTAAACGTGCTTGCCCAGGGTCATTGCGTGGGCGGCTATAACGGCGTGGGTGTGGTCGGGGGTGGCTATCATCACGGCGTCGATACTCTTGCCCATGCGGTCGAACATTTCGCGCCAGTCCTTGAAGCGTTTTGCCTTGGGGTAGTCGTTGAACGTCTTCATGGCATACTTCCAGTCAACGTCGCAAAGGGCAACGATGTTCTCGGTGTTCATGTTTGTCATGTTGCGCCGCCCCACTCCGCCTACGCCTATGCCGGCAATGTTGAGCTTGTCGCTCGGGGCTTTGAACCCGTAGGTTTTGCCGAGCACGTTTCCCGGCACTATTGCGAAAGCAGCCGCTCCCATGAGGCTGTCTTTCAGAAACTGTCGTCTTGATATATTTTTCATGGATTTTTATTGTAGTTGTTTCGTTCCTGGTTCTTACTCAGCCTTGAAAAGGTCTTTTATGCCGCCTATCGAGCCGAGCATGTTGGTTGCCTCGATGGGCAGGTAAACGGTCTTTGTCTTGTCGCCGCTCGCCACAGTCTGGAGCATCTGTATGTACTTTTGGGCAAGCAGGTAGTTTGCGGGGTTTGTGGATTTGCCCACAGCCTCGGTGATAAGCTCCACAGCCTTTGCCTCGGCCTCGGCCTGCTTCACCTTTGCTGCGGCAACGCCTTCGGCATTGAGGATTTCACGCTGCTTTTCCGCCTCGGCGCGGTTGATTGTCGCCATTTTCTCGCCTTCCGACTTCAGTATGGCACTCTGCTTCTCGCCCTCGCTGTTGAGGATTTCGGCACGCTTGTTGCGCTCGGCCTGCATCTGTTTCTCCATTGCCTGGAGCACGCTGCGCGGCGGGGTGATGTCCTGAAGTTCCACGCGGTTCACCTTTATGCCCCATTTGTTTGTGGCGTCGTCGAGCACGGCGCGGAGCTTGGTGTTTATGGTGTCGCGTGAGGTGAGGGTCTCGTCAAGCTCCATTTCGCCTATGATGTTTCTGAGCGTTGTCTGCGTCAGTTTCTCTATGGCGTTGGGCAGGTTGCTTATCTCGTAAACGGCCTTGAACGGATCGACTATCTGGAAATAGAGCAGCGCGTTGATTTCGGTCTGCACGTTGTCCTTGGTTATCACGTTCTGTTTGTCGAAGTCGTAAACCTGTTCGCGCAGGTCTATCTCGTTGGAATAGTAGTAACGCTTGTTCCTCATCACTATTATGGTGCGTGCCTTGTCGATGAACGGCATTATGATGTTTATGCCGGGGTTGAGCGTTGCGTGGTAACGCCCAAGGCGTTCTATTATCTTTGTGCTCGACTGCGGGATGATTGTTATGCTCTTTGCAC
>CAKRMO010000306.1 GCA_934364765.1 uncultured Bacteroidaceae bacterium
AAGCTGCTCGAAACGGTGTGCATCGAGGTGAACGGCAAGCCCGAACGCGAAATCGACGGCAAGATGGTGAGCTTCAAGGCCCCTTACCGCCGTCTGCCCATCCTTGAGGCCATAAAGGAGAAAACCGGCTACGACCTCGAAGGCAAGAGCGAGGAAGAAATACGCGAGGTTTGCAAAAAGCTCAACCTTGAGCAGGTTGACGAAACATACGGCAAGGGCAAGATGATAGACGAGATTTTCGGCGAGTTCTGCGAGGGCACTTACATACAGCCCACGTTCATCACCGACTATCCCGTGGAAATGTCGCCGCTTACCAAGATGCACCGCTCCAAGGCGGGGCTTACCGAAAGGTTCGAGCTTATGGTGAACGGAAAAGAGCTTGCCAACGCCTATTCCGAACTCAACGACCCGATAGACCAGGAGGAGCGCTTCAAGGAACAGATGCGCCTTGCCGACAAGGGCGATGACGAGGCAATGGTAATAGACCAGGACTTCCTTCGCGCCTTGCAGTACGGAATGCCCCCCACAAGCGGCATCGGCATAGGCATAGACCGTCTTGTGATGCTCATGACGGGCAAGACAACAATTCAGGAAGTTCTGCTGTTCCCCCAGATGCGCCCCGAGGCAAAGCCGCAGCGCGATGCCGCCGACAAATATGCGGCTCTCGGCGTGGCGGAGGAACTGGTCCCCATTCTGCAAAAAGCCGGCTACAACACGGTTGCCGACATGAAGGACGTGAACCCGCAGAAAATACAGATGCAGATAGGCGAAATAATCAAGAAATACAAACTCTCCACCGTAAAGCCCTCGGTTGACGAAGTGGCGGCGTGGACGGCAAAGCTTGTTTGAGCAATTTAGGGCTGTAAGCTGTTAGGTAATGTCAGACTGCGGAAAGATAGGGCTTGTGGGCAGCGGAAGCTGGGCCACTGCAATAGCCAAGATAATAATGGAGAATTGCGGCACGCTCAACTGGTTTGTGCGCTCAAAGGAGACAATAGGCGAATTCAAGCGTCTGGGGCATAATCCGCACTATCTCACAATGGCCAAGTTTGACGTTGACGCGATAAACTTCAGCAGCGACATAAACGAAGTCGTTTCCAAGAGCGACACGGTTATTTTCGTAACCCCGTCGCCCTATCTCAAGAGCAGCCTGAAGAAACTGAAAACACCGCTTGTCAGCAAGTTTGTGGTTACAGCCATAAAGGGAATTGTTCCTGACGAGGATTTGGTGGTTACAGAGTATTTCCGCCAGATATACAACGTGCCCGACGACCGGCTTGCGGTGATTAGCGGGCCGAGCCACGCAGAGGAAGTGGCCCTCGGGCGGCTCACGTACCTCACCATAGGGTGCATTGACAATACTATGGGGCGTGCGCTTGCCGACTTCCTTTCGAGTTCCTACATAAAGACATCCGTAAACACCGATGTGGTGGGCATTGAGTATGCCGCCGTGCTTAAGAACGTCTATGCCATAGCCGCCGGCATTTGCAAGGGACTTGGCTATGGCGACAACTTCCAGGCGGTGCTCATATCCAATGCCGTAAAGGAGATGAACCGTTTCCTGAAAGCCGTTTACCCTATAGGCCGCGACGTTTACGCAACTGCCTATCTCGGCGACCTGCTTGTTACGGGCTATTCCAATTTCAGCCGCAACCGCGAGTTCGGCACGATGATTGGCAAGGGTTACAGCGTGAAAAGTGCGCAGATTGAAATGGAAATGGTGGCTGAGGGATATTACGGTACAAGATGCCTGTATATCATAAACCGTCAGTTTGGCGTGAATATGCCGATACTCTATGCCGTTTACGACATTCTTTACAACCATGTGCCGCCCGCGCTCGAGATAGGTCTGCTCACAGACTCTTTAAGATGAACATAAAACAACAAAACATAGAAGTGATATGAAAACTATCAGTTTGGATTTTTCAAAGGCAAGCCAGTTCGTCAAGGATTCCACTCTTGCCGAAATGCAGAACAAGGCTGTTGAGGCCCAGAAGCAACTTGAGGCAGGCACTTGCCCCGGAAATGATTTTCTCGGCTGGCTTCATTTGCCCTCGTCGATAAGCCAGGCAGACCTGAAGGCTATCAAGGATTGCGCCGCAACGCTCCGCAAGGAGTGCGACACCATTGTCGTTGCAGGCATCGGCGGCAGCTATCTTGGCGCAAGGGCTGTGATCGAGGCTCTTTCAAACACCCTTTCGTGGCTTGTGGACGAAAAGAAGAACCCCACGGTGCTTTTTGCCGGCAA